>NZ_JAJDML010000289.1:0-201 GCF_020594215.1 Blautia sp. DFI.1.216 | reverse complement strand
TTCCACACCATAACTGGATACCGTCTGCATTTTCTTCTCCTCTGAACTGTTTTTTATTTTGTGCTATGAACAAATTGTACCATAGATATCTTATTTTGTAAACATATGTTCTTTTTTAACAAAAAAATTGCGCGTCTAACTCGGTTAGGTTAAATGAATTTTTAAATTCTACCTTGCAAGAGTAAATTCTATACCTGTAGA
>NZ_JAJDML010000288.1:0-201 GCF_020594215.1 Blautia sp. DFI.1.216 | reverse complement strand
ATATCTGCACTCATAATAAATAAAAATAACAAAACGGTTTTCATTCAATTTCTCCATATAAGCTTGAATGAAAAAGTAAATTCTACATTCTAATATACCTTGATTTTATGCGGGATTTAATTCTATTTTCGGAGATATACAACTTGATTTTTTTAGTATATAATGCTTTTATACGGCATAAACAGCATAGTTTTTTGCATG
>NZ_JAJDML010000029.1:0-48177 GCF_020594215.1 Blautia sp. DFI.1.216 | reverse complement strand
GCCCGATGAGGTTCGCATATTCCCGGCTGACCTTTATGGATGTTTTCTTTGACAGCAGCATTTCCTCTCCTCCATCGTATCAGTACGCTTTGCTCTGATGTTCGATATACCTGCGGATATTTTCTTCCGATACAGATCCGACCGTTTCCACATAATAGGAATGGTTCCACAGCTCCCCTTTCCAAAGCTGGTTTCTTATTTCCGGAAAACGTTCGAAAAGTTTCCTGCCGGAGATCCCCTTCAGGTATTTCACGATCGCAGTTATGGATAATTTCGGAGGGGCTGACACAAAACAGTGTACATGGTCTCCTTCCCCACATTCAAACAGATGGACCGTAAAGCCCTTATCTTCTGCGATCTCCTGCACCAGTTCCTGCAGATATGCCTCGACCTCCGCACTTAATATCTTCCGCCGGTATTTTACCGACCATACCATATGGTAATTAATATTACACACACAAGTGCGATAATGTATAAGATTTTCTTTCATGCATATAGTATACCATGATATCAAAAATTTCGCAATAAAATATCGAACATATTTTCTTTTTTTATAATGCTGGATACAGCTTTTTATAGGGAGGAGAAGGGAGAAATTGAATGAAAATCATTTTGTTATTTTTATTTATTATGAGTGCAGATATGCACAGTTTGCGCTTTCATCTCGGTAATTGAATTGCCGAGGATTCCCGCTTATTATCCTAAAAATGAATAATCGTCAGAAGAACTGTCAGGCTGAGTGATAAGTTTAACTGAATAGGGTAAGTCCCCTGCGGAGGTTGCGAAAAGCAATAAGCAGGGGACTTTTGTCAGCTATGTACAATATTGACTTAAATCAAAAAAAGTTTCATATAAGTCATGAAATAATTAACAGTATGTTGACTGAGATTTTATAGAATAACAAATTAAGTCAAGCGAACAGGCAAAAATATTTGACTGGAAATTTACAAATTGCAAATTAGGTCAAGAAATTAGTGTGGATTGTATGATTTGAAAATCAAAATCTATTGATTAAGTCAAAACGCCAGTTAATAATCGTTGATTTATATTTCTGTTTTTTCAATTTAAGTCATCAGAGACAGATTTATTCTGTTTCCGTAACTTTGATTTTTTTCTGGAAATCTCTGGTATAGTGAATCTCATAATCAGAAGTTACGAAAAATGCCTGTACATCGTCCAGAGACTCGGCCAGTTTCATGCCATCCTCCAGACCAAGAGCAAAGCAGGTCGTGCTCAGCGCATCTCCATCCACAGACTGATCGGAAATAATGGTAACTGCAATCAGCCCGTTATCATAAGGATAGCCGGTTTTAGGATTGAGCAGGTGATGATACAAAGTGCCATCCTGTTCAAAGCATCTCTCATAAATTCCTGAGGAAACCACTGACTTATCCCTGATGTCCATAACAGCAATAGTTTCGCTTCGGTCTGCAAATGGTTTCTGGATTCCGATCTTAAAAGCAGAATTGTCTGTTTTTTCGCCAATACAGAGAACATTTCCGCCAAGATTGATGATCGCACTTTTTACATCCTGAGAAACCAGATAATCCTTCAGGCGGTCTGCGATATAACCCTTGGCAATGGCACCGAGTTCGATTGCAGTATCGTCTGTCTTTAATGTAATCTCATTTTTATCTGTATCAACAGAGATATTGTGATAATTACATTTGGGCAGTGCTGCCTGGATCAGACTGTCCTTGGGCACTTTTGGATTTTCAGCAGTAAAATCCCACAGAGAAGTCAGCGGTTCAATAGCAATATCAAATGCACCCTCAGATAATACAGAATAATCAAGTCCCTTAGAAACCAGCTCCGCCAGAGAAGCCGACACCTGATAAGTATTCTCTGTCCCCTTCACAGGTGTAAGTTCCCGATGGTTTAACTGATATAATTCACTGTCATCTGCGGTGCGGCTGAATATTTTCTCATACTTGTCACAAAGATTCATGCATTCTGTAAGCAGCTCTCTGTCCTGAGAATCATAGATAGTGACCGTAACTGCAGTATTCAGTTTGATCGCAGTGGCAGAGATGGGATCCTGGGAACCGGCATCCGTATTTTTGACATTTTCCGTTTTTGCCGAACATCCGGAAAAAACAGCCGGACATAATATAAGAGATGCTGCGAGCATTGAAAAAGTACAGCGTGTTATTAATTTTTTTGCAGATATATGATATAATATCATAAATGTAACCTCATAGTTATTTTATGGAATTGCTATAAGCAATAGTTCAGGGAAGAAATATCTTTTGATCCCAACACCATAGTATATCAGAAACAGCAAACTTTGCACAGGTACAAAGGCAACATAAAAAATCCAAAAGGAGATACCGGATAGAAATGAAATATGCCGGAAACAAAGAGAGGAGTAAATAATGTCCGATGCAGTAAACTGCGAATATTGTGTAAACTACAGTTATGATGACGACTATGAATGCTACACCTGTGAAATAAATCTTGACGAAGATGAAATGGTGAAGTTCATCACCGGAAACTTCAATCAGTGTCCATACTTCAAGATGGGTGACGAATACCGCATTGTACGTAAGCAGATGTAGAATTTATAAAAAGTAACAAATATTCAACTAAGCGAGGAATTAAGATAATGGAAAACGTTTATATTATGAATCATCCGCTGATCCAGCATAAAATATCCATGCTGAGAAACAAAAACACAGGAACAAATGAATTTCGTAAATTAGTAGAAGAGATTGGAATCCTCATGGGATACGAAGCTCTCCGGGATCTTCCTGTAGAAAATGTAGAAGTAGAAACCCCTATTGAAACCTGCATGACACCAATGATTTCAGGAAAGAAGCTGGCGGTTATCCCTGTGCTCCGCGCAGGCCTTGGAATGGTAAACAGTATTCTCACACTTGTGCCATCTGCAAAAGTAGGCCATGTAGGACTCTATCGTGATCCTGTAACCCATGAACCACACGAATACTACTGCAAACTCCCGGAAGCAATTGATGAGCGAATTTCAGTGATCGTAGATCCAATGCTCGCAACCGGTGGCTCCGCAGAAGCAGCCGTTGACTTTGTCAAAAAACAGGGCGGAAAAAATATTAAATTCATGTGCATCATCGCAGCCCCTGAAGGACTCAAACGTCTCCACGAAGCACATCCGGATGTTCAGATTTACTGTGGACATCTTGATCGTGAATTAAACGATCACGCCTACATCTGCCCAGGCCTTGGAGATGCCGGAGACCGTATATTCGGAACAATGTAAGAACAGCGTGATTTGTTACATCTCATACCTATACTGCGCATATGAAGAACTCACCCTGCATCAATATAGCAGAAATTTGTTTTAGATATACTGACAATTTGTTACTGTTCACTCCGTTCACAGTAACGTAGCCCAAATTCATTCCAGATTGCCTGCGGCAATGGAATTTTGGCTTGTATGTCTCGGGATTTTGGCATATTCATGCCAAAACACCTCGCAGGACAGTGGTGTGTGAACAGTAACGACAATTTTCCAACTACCAGCGTAAGCAGGATTCTCTTTTGGGGTGAATCTTGTAGGGAGTGTAGCAACTCTTAGGCCTGCGGAATCTGCGTTATGAAAAAAGAAGGCAACTGTCTGAGCCGCAGGCGAGTTTTGCCTTCTTTTTTCATGCACTTAGCAGATTTTGCAGGCCTTAGAGTTCCTGCTCCCGAAACTGAACCCCAAAAGAGAATCCTGCTTACGCGTCCCTTAATGAAAAAATCAACAAAAAACCGAAAAAACCTCTTGACAACCCAAATCTCATATGCTATCTTATACCAGAACGCTGCCGAAGACAGTAGGTGCCGCAAGGCATAAGTTGTAAACGCCTACCGAGGACTAAGTATTCTTTATATTTTTATGTAAGATTACGCAAGCCCTACTGCCAGACAGTAAGGCTTTTTATTTACTCATTTGCAGCGGTATACAAAATCTATAAGGAGGTGTACCATTTCATGGCAAAAGTAGAACTTAAACAACCAATCGTAGACGAAATTATCAACAACGTGAAAGATGCAGAATCTGTAGTACTTGTTAACTACAGCGGTCTTACAGTTGAACAGGATACTGCTTTACGTAAGGAATTAAGAGAAGCTGGTGTTGTATACAAAGTATACAAAAACACAATGATGCATCGCGCATTCGAAGGTACTCAGTGCGAAGGACTTATCCAGCATTTACATGGAACAAACGCTATAGCAATCTCTGCTACAGACGCAACTGCTCCTGCAAGAATCCTTGATAAATTCGCAAAGAAAGCACCGGCTTTAGAATTAGTTGCAGGTATCGTTGAAGGAAACTACAACGATCAGGCAGGTATTCAGGCACTGGCTGGAATCCCGTCCAGAGAAGAACTTCTCGGCAAACTGCTTGGAAGCATCCAGTCTCCGATTACAAACTTCGCTCGTGTGCTTAATCAGATCGCTGAGAAAAACGGCTCTGAAGCAGCAGCTGAATAATTTTTAATGCCAGAGGCATAAAACGAATCTAGTAACTATTCGAAAATCACCATCCACGAGGATGCTGAAGAGTTACCGAATTAAATAATATTATATGGAGGGAATTTAAAATGGCAAAATTAACAACAGAAGAATTTATTGCAGCAATCAAAGAATTATCTGTATTAGAATTAAACGACTTAGTAAAAGCTTGTGAAGAAGAGTTTGGTGTATCCGCAGCAGCAGGTGTTGTAGTAGCAGCAGCTGGAGCAGCAGAAGCAGCAGAAGAAAAAGATGAGTTCGATGTAGAACTTGCAGAAGTTGGACCAAACAAAGTTAAAGTTATCAAAGTTGTTCGTGAAGTAACTGGCTTAGGTCTTAAAGAAGCTAAAGAAATGGTTGACGGAGCTCCTAAGGTTGTTAAAGAAGGCGCATCCAAAGCAGAAGCTGAAGATATCAAAACAAAACTTGAAGCTGAAGGCGCTAAGGTTAACCTTAAATAATTATCTTCCTATTATATATAGAAGATTTGCAAGCAGGAATGCCACTGGTATTCCTGCTTTTTTTACAGAGCCGGAGGATTACAGACTATGATGAAAAGAAAAACGGCAGTCATATTTGGTATCATCATTGCAGCCCAGCTTTGCCTGACTCCATATGCAGGTGTAAAAGTACAGGCGGCTGAACTGGAAGAAGGACAGATGTTTGAAGATTCATCAGAAGATTCAGAGACTTTTGGAGATGTGTCAATACCGGATGCGCAGTCGGCAGAGAAAACTGAAGAGAATGAATTTGGGGATGACGACGGTTTCGGTGATGGAGACGTTGAAACTTTTTCAGCGGAGGATGCGGATCAGTTCCGCGAAAATATGCAGGAACTTGTGCTGAATGTGCAGGATGGAGAGGATATTACTGTAAAGTTAAATACACTGCTGGCACAGGCCAGGGACAAGGCAACGGATGAAAAGCAGTGCAAAGTTATCGTGCCGCCTGGAAATTATACACTTACGGGAACTTTGCATATGTACAGCAATATCTATCTATATGCAGAGGGTGCCACGATAACAAAGACTTCACCGCGAAAAGAAATCCTGCTCCGTCTTGGCGATACAAAGAAATCTGCAGGCGGATACGAGGGATACCGTAATATAACTATCGATGGCGGAACCTGGGATTCAAACTATGAATGTGTGGAAGACAAGGGAGGACCTGGAGGGTTTGTAGGTTTTAGGATCGGTCATGCTACGAATGTTACAGTGAAGAATGTTACATTTCTTAATAACCTTAAATCGCATTTTCTGGAACTTGCAGGAGTGAAGAATGCAGAAATTACAGGATGTACGTTCAGGGGCTACTGGAAAGAGTTTACAGGCGGCGGACAGGAATGTATCCAGCTGGATGCCTGTATGCCGAGAATTTTCCCGGGATATCTTCCATATGACGGAAGTGTCTGTGAGAACATTGTGATAAAGGATAATACCTTTGAAGATGTATTTGCCGGCATTGGAAGCCACAGCATGATGTTTGATAAACCGTATAAAAATATCACGATCAGTAACAACCGGTTTAATAATCTGAAAAAGAGAGCAATATGGTGCCTGAATTATCAGGATACGGTTGTGACGGGAAATACCATGACAAATGTGGGCGGTGGTGTTTATGTGCGTTCTGTTTATACCAGAAATGCACATACTGTCAGCGGTCAGGAAGTATCTCCGGAGGGAAATCAGTACGCAGAGAATATTCTGATCGCTGATAATCAGATCACAGTTCTGGAACCAACCGTAATAGATGGCAAACAATGGAATGGATATGGAATCTGGATCACAGGCGAGGTATCTCTGGGCTCAGCAGGAGAAACTATTCCTTCTGAAGATGATGATCCTGAGAATACAGCAAATCCGACGACCAATGGAATTCCGGCGGGAAGATATATTATTCGCGGAGTTACAGCCAGAAATAATACGATCAGCGGAAATTGCGACGGAATTAAATTTTCCCTTGCAGAAGACTGTTCATGCAGGGGGAACACAGTCAGACTTTCTGATAGTCATACCTACAACAATATGGGGATCAGTGTTGCCAAGGGAAGCAATATCAGAGTTTCCTATAACAATCTTTCCGGCGGAAACGGATATGGGATTTATGCAGTCGGAACAGAGGCTTCACAGAAAATCTGCCGGATTTACGGAAATACAGTCTCCGGATTTATGAAAGATGGGATTCTGGCTTCAGGGCTTGCAGCAGGAAGCCGTATTGAACACAACAGAGTCAGTACCAGTGCGGCAAATGGCATACTTGTAAAATGTATTGATAAGAGTGTGGTTGATGGCAATTACAGTTTTAAAAATAAGGCAAGAGGAATTCTTCTGCAGAGATGTGAGTCAGCAATGGTAGCGGATAATTTTGTTTCTGAAAATGCGATCAATGGAATTGAACTCAATATAAGAAGCAATCATTCTTCTGTGCAGGGAAATGTCTGTGGTTCCAATAAAAAATCAGGTCTGCGAATTGCCGGATCAAAGGGGATTTCGGCAGACGGAAATTCCTTCCGCAGCAACAGAGGATATGCGGCGGAATTTATCCGTTCTCATATCAGCAGTTATAAAGGCAATCGTTTTGAAGGAAATGGATATTCAAATCGTATCCACGTAAGAAACAGTAAAATCCCGAAGAAATAGCGTTACTGTTCGCTCCGTTCACAGTAACGAAATAGTGACTGTTGCAATTATTTGAAAAAATTAAAAAAATATCAAAAAAGTGATTGACAGGCGCAACTTGCTGTGCTATAGTGAAGAATGCTATATTATGGCAAGATGTGCCTTTATGTCTTTTGGCAAAAAGGGTCAAGTTATAATAAATTTAAAGAAAAAACAGGGGTGAAACGTCAATGGAAAAAAACAGAATTCGTTCTGTAAAAACTGGAAAAAGCATGCGTATGAGCTACCAGAGACAAGAAGAAGTCCTGGAAATGCCAAACCTGATCGAAGTCCAGAGGGATTCTTATAAATGGTTTCTTGATGAAGGACTTAGGGAAGTCTTTGATGATATTTCTCCGATCGCGGACTACAGCGGAAAGTTCAGCCTGGAATTCATCGACTTTACATTTGACGAGAAGGATGCGAAATATACTATCGAACAGTGTAAAGAACGTGACGCAACTTACGCCGCACCTTTGAAGGTTCGAGTGAGACTGATTAACAAAGAAACAGAGGAAATCAACGAACACGAGATTTTCATGGGAGATTTACCGATCATGACTGTTACAGGTACCTTTGTCATCAATGGTGCAGAACGAGTAATTGTCAGCCAGTTAGTACGTTCCCCTGGAATCTATTACGCAATAGCGCATGATAAACTTGGTAAGAGACTGTTCTCCAGTACTGTTATCCCGAACAGAGGTGCATGGCTGGAATATGAGACAGACTCTAATGATGTTTTCTATGTACGTGTTGACAGAACAAGAAAGGTTCCGATCACTGTTCTGATCCGAGCACTTGGTGTAGGAAGCAATGCAGAGATTATTGATCTCTTCGGTGAAGAGCCAAAGATCCTTGCAAGTTTTACAAAGGATACATCCACCAACTATCAGGAAGGTCTTCTTGAATTATACAAGAAAATCCGTCCGGGTGAGCCGCTTGCAGTTGAGAGTGCGGAGAGCCTTATCAATGCAATGTTCTTTGATCCGAGAAGATATGACCTTGCGAAAGTTGGACGTTATAAATTTAACAAGAAGCTCCACCTCAACAGAAGAATCGTTGGTCACAGACTGGCTGAGGATGTTGTTGATGCTTCTACAGGCGAAATCCTGGCAGAAGAAGGAACTGTTGTGACAAAAGAAATGGCAAATACCATCCAGAACAGCGCTGTTCCATATGTATGGATCCTTGGCGAGGAAGACCGTAGAATCAAGGTTCTTTCTAACTTAATGGTTGATATCCGCCACTATCTTCCGGAAATTGAAGATCCAAAGAGCATCGGTGTTACAGAAGCAGTATACTACCCTGTTCTCGAAAACATTCTGGAAGAAAATGATACATTAGAAGACAGGATTGCAGCAATCCACAGAGATATCCATGATCTGATCCCGAAGCATATCACAAAAGAAGACATCTTTGCTTCTATTAACTACAATATGCATCTGGAATATGGCCTTGGCAATGCCGATGATATCGACCACCTGGGCAACCGTCGTATACGTGCGGTAGGTGAGCTGCTTCAGAACCAGTACAGAATCGGTCTTTCCAGACTGGAACGTGTGGTTCGTGAGCGAATGACAACTCAGGATACAGAGAATATTTCTCCACAGTCCCTGATTAATATTAAACCTGTAACTGCAGCAGTGAAAGAGTTCTTCGGTTCTTCCCAGCTGTCACAGTTTATGGATCAGAACAACCCTCTTGGTGAGCTGACACACAAGAGACGTCTTTCCGCCCTGGGACCTGGCGGTCTGTCACGAGACAGAGCCGGATTCGAGGTTCGAGATGTCCATTACTCCCATTACGGAAGAATGTGCCCTGTCGAGACACCTGAAGGTCCTAACATCGGTCTGATCAACTCTCTTGCATCTTATGCAAGAATCAATCAGTACGGATTTATTGAGGCACCATACCGCAAGATCGACAAATCAGATCCTAAGAATCCTCGTGTAACAGATGAGGTTGTATATATGACTGCTGATGAAGAGGATAATTACCATGTAGCACAGGCGAATGAGCCTCTGGACGAAGAAGGATATTTCATTCATAAGAATGTATCCGGTCGTTTCCGTGAAGAGACTCAGGAGTATGAGCGTCATATGTTTGATTACATGGATGTATCTCCTCGTATGGTATTCTCCGTCGCTACTGCCCTGATCCCGTTCCTGCAGAACGACGATGCCAACCGTGCGCTGATGGGATCAAACATGCAGCGTCAGGCTGTGCCGCTTCTGACAACAGAGGCTCCGGTAGTTGGTACTGGTATGGAAGTGAAGACAGCAGTTGACTCCGGTGTCTGCGTAGTTGCAAAGAAATCTGGTACTGTACTTCGTTCCACATCTACAGATATCAGCATTAAGAATGATGATGGTACAAAAGATGATTACCATCTGACTAAATATCTGAGAAGTAACCAGAGTAACTGTTATAACCAGAAACCAATCGTATTCCAGGGTGAGCACGTAGAGGCAGGACAGGTTATCGCAGATGGTCCTTCCACAGCAAACGGAGAACTTGCTCTTGGTAAGAACCCGCTGATCGGATTCATGACATGGGAAGGTTATAACTACGAGGATGCGGTACTCCTCAGTGAAAGACTTGTTATGGACGATGTTTATACATCTGTTCATATTGAAGAATATGAATGTGAAGCCCGTGATACCAAACTGGGACCGGAAGAAATCACACGTGATGTTCCTGGTGTGGGTGATGACGCTCTGAAGGATCTGGATGAGCGTGGTATTATCCGTATCGGTGCTGAAGTACGTGCCGGCGATATCCTTGTTGGTAAAGTTACTCCTAAGGGAGAGACAGAGCTTACGGCAGAAGAGAGACTTCTTCGTGCAATCTTTGGTGAGAAAGCACGTGAAGTACGTGATACTTCTCTGAAAGTACCTCACGGTGAATACGGTATTATCGTAGATGCCAAGGTATTTACAAGAGAGAACGGCGATGAGATGTCACCTGGCGTTAACCAGTCCGTACGTATCTACATCGCACAGAAGAGAAAGATTTCCGTTGGTGATAAGATGGCCGGACGTCATGGTAACAAGGGTGTTGTTTCCCGTGTACTTCCTGTTGAAGATATGCCATTCCTTCCGAACGGACGTCCTCTTGATATCGTGCTGAATCCTCTGGGTGTGCCTTCCCGAATGAATATCGGACAGGTCCTGGAGATTCACTTAAGCCTTGCTGCGAAAGCACTTGGATTCAACGTTGCAACTCCTATTTTCCAGGGTGCAAACGAGCATGATATCCAGGATACACTGGAACTTGCAAACGACTATGTAAACACAGAAGACTTTGAAGAGTTCCGCGAGAAATACAAAGACATTTTAGCACCGGATGTAATGCAGTATCTGGATGAGAACAAAGCCCACAGAGCACTGTGGAAGGGTGTTCCGATTTCCAGAGACGGTAAAGTGCGTCTGCGTGACGGCCGTACAGGAGAGTATTTCGACAGTCCTGTAACAATTGGTCACATGCACTATCTGAAACTGCACCATCTGGTTGATGATAAGATCCATGCACGTTCTACAGGTCCTTACTCTCTGGTAACACAGCAGCCACTGGGTGGTAAAGCACAGTTCGGTGGACAGCGTTTTGGTGAGATGGAGGTTTGGGCACTGGAAGCATACGGTGCATCCTACACACTGCAGGAAATTCTGACAGTAAAATCCGATGATGTTGTTGGACGTGTTAAGACATACGAAGCAATCATCAAGGGTGACAATATTCCTGAGCCGGGTATTCCGGAATCCTTCAAGGTTCTCTTAAAAGAACTTCAGTCTCTTGGTCTGGATGTGAAGGTACTCAAGGATGACAATACAGAAGTACATCTTCTTGAATCTGTAGATTACGGTGACACAGACCTTCGTTCTGTCATCGAGGGAGATTCCAGAAGACATCATGACAGAGAAGAAGACTACGGCAAACATGGCTATACAAAGCAGGAGTTTGACGGAGAAGAACTCGTTGACATTGACGAGGATGAAGATGAGGATGACTTCATTGAGCTGGATGAGGCTCTTGAAGACAATGACGAAGAGTAAGAAAGGGGAAAGAATACATGGCAGAAACAACTAACGCCAATGAAACATATCAGCCAATGACTTTCGATGCCATCAAAATCGGACTGGCGTCCCCTGAGAAAATCAGAGAGTGGTCAAGAGGCGAGGTTTTAAAACCTGAGACCATCAACTACCGTACCTTAAAGCCGGAGAAAGACGGACTTTTCTGTGAAAGAATCTTTGGACCGAGCAAGGACTGGGAGTGCCACTGTGGAAAGTACAAAAAGATTCGCTATAAAGGCGTTGTCTGCGACAGATGTGGTGTAGAAGTTACCAAATCCTCTGTACGTAGAGAGCGTATGGGACATATCGAGCTGGCTGCTCCGGTATCCCACATCTGGTATTTCAAAGGAATTCCGTCCCGTATGGGACTGATCCTTGACATTTCTCCGAGAACTCTGGAGAAAGTTCTTTACTTTGCTAACTATATCGTACTGGATCCGGCTAATTCCGGACTCCAGTACAAACAGGTACTTACAGAGAGAGAATATCAGGATGCACGTGAGGCTTATGGATATGATTTCCGTGTAGGTATGGGTGCAGAATCCATCAAAGAGCTTCTTGAGGCAATTGATCTTGAGAAAGATTCTGTGGAACTGAAAAAAGAATTAAAAGATGCTACAGGCCAGAAACGTGCCAGAATCATCAAACGTCTGGAAGTTGTAGAATCTTTCCGTGAGTCAGGAAACCGTCCTGAGTGGATGATCATGACAGTGATCCCTGTAATCCCGCCGGATCTTCGTCCTATGGTTCAGCTGGATGGCGGACGTTTTGCTACATCTGACTTAAATGATCTTTACAGAAGAATCATCAACCGTAACAACCGTCTGAAGAGACTTCTGGAATTAGGTGCACCGGATATTATCGTTCGTAACGAGAAACGTATGCTTCAGGAAGCTGTTGATGCCCTGATCGACAACGGTCGTCGCGGACGTCCTGTAACAGGTCCTGGAAACAGAGCCCTGAAATCCCTTTCTGATATGCTGAAAGGTAAATCCGGACGTTTCCGTCAGAACCTTCTCGGTAAACGAGTTGACTATTCCGGACGTTCCGTTATCGTCGTAGGACCGGAACTTAAGATTTACCAGTGTGGTCTTCCGAAAGAGATGGCCATTGAGCTGTTCAAACCTTTCGTTATGAAAGAGCTTGTTGCCAACGGAACTTCACACAACATTAAGAACGCCAAGAAAATGGTTGAGAAGCTGGAGCCTGCTGTATGGGATGTTCTGGAGGATGTTATCAAAGAACATCCGGTTATGTTGAACCGAGCACCTACACTGCATCGTCTTGGTATCCAGGCATTCGAACCGATCCTTGTAGAAGGTAAAGCGATCAAACTGCATCCGTTGGTTTGTACCGCATTCAACGCTGACTTCGATGGTGACCAGATGGCCGTACATCTTCCGCTTTCACAGGAAGCACAGGCAGAGTGCCGTTTCCTTCTGTTATCACCGAACAACCTGCTGAAACCTTCTGATGGTGGTCCTGTAGCCGTTCCTTCACAGGATATGGTACTTGGTATCTACTATCTGACTCAGGAAAGACCTGGAAACAAGGGTGAAGGCAAGTTCTTTAAGAGCGTAAACGAAGCAATCCTTGCTTATGAGAATAAAGTAATCACACTGCAGTCCAGAATCCATGTTCGCTGCAGCAAGACAATGCCGGACGGATCCGTTCTGACCGGTACAGTAGAATCTACACTTGGACGTTTCCTGTTTAACGAAATCCTTCCACAGGATCTTGGTTTCGTAGACAGAAGTGTTCCGGGAAATGAACTTCTTCTTGAGGTTGACTTCCTGGTAGCCAAGAAACAGCTGAAACAGATTCTTGAAAAAGTTATCAATACTCACGGTGCTACAAAGACTGCTGAGGTTCTTGATGCGATCAAAGCTACAGGTTACAAATATTCCACACGTGCAGCCATGACTGTTGCCATTGCCGATATGACAGTTCCGCCTCAGAAACCGGAAATGATCAAACAGGCTCAGGATACTGTAGACCTTATCACAAAGAACTATAAACGTGGTCTTATCACCGAGGAAGAGCGTTACAAAGAAGTTGTTGATACATGGAAGAAGACTGACGATGAGCTTACACATGCTCTGCTGACAGGTCTTGATAAATACAACAACATCTTCATGATGGCTGACTCCGGTGCCCGTGGTTCCGATAAACAGATCAAACAGCTTGCAGGTATGCGAGGACTGATGGCCGATACAACCGGTCACACCATCGAGCTGCCTATCAAGTCAAACTTCCGTGAAGGTCTTGACGTACTGGAATACTTCATGTCTGCACATGGAGCACGTAAAGGTATGTCCGATACAGCTCTTCGTACAGCCGATTCAGGTTACCTGACAAGACGTATGGTTGACGTTTCTCAGGAGCTGATCGTACGTGAGACAGACTGCTGTGAAAACAGAGATGAGATCTCAGGTATGTATGTAGAATCTTTTGTAGATGGTAAAGAAGAGATCGAAGGACTTCAGGAGCGTATCACAGGTCGTTTCTCCTGTGAGACAATTAAGAATAAAGATGGCGAAGTTATCGTAAAAGCCAACCATATGATCACACCGAAACGTGCTGCCCGCATCATGAAAGAAGGCGTGGACAACCAGACAGGCGGATCTATCGAGAAAGTTAAGATCCGTACAATCCTTACATGTAAATGTAAAGTTGGTATCTGTGCGAAATGTTACGGTGCGAACCTTGCAACCGGCGAGCCGGTACAGGTTGGTGAATCTGTCGGTATCATCGCTGCTCAGTCTATCGGTGAGCCAGGTACACAGCTTACCATGCGTACTTTCCACAGTGGTGGTGTTGCCGGTGGAGATATCACACAGGGTCTTCCTCGTGTCGAGGAGCTTTTTGAGGCAAGAAAGCCGAAAGGTCTTGCCATCATCACAGAGATTCCTGGTGTTGCTGTTATCAATGACACTAAGAAGAAACGTGAAGTTATCGTTACAGATCAGGAAACAGGTGAATCCAAGACTTACCTTATTCCATACGGATCCCGTATCAAGATCACAGACGGACAGATCCTTGAAGCAGGTGATGAACTTACAGAAGGTAGCGTAAATCCGCATGATATCCTGAGAATTAAGGGTGTACGTGCAGTTCAGGATTATATGATCCGTGAAGTACAGCGTGTATATCGTCTCCAGGGTGTTGAGATCAGCGATAAGCATATCGAAGTTATCGTTCGTCAGATGTTGAAGAAAATCCGTATCGAAGATAACGGAGATACAGAATTCCTTCCTGGAACACTGGTTGACTTCCTTGAATACGAGGACGTTAACGAGCAGATGGAAAAAGAAGGCAAACAGCCTGCAGATGGAAAACAGGTTATGCTTGGTATTACCAAGGCATCTCTTGCTACAAACTCCTTCCTGTCAGCCGCTTCCTTCCAGGAAACAACTAAAGTTCTGACTGAAGCCGCTATCAAGGGTAAAGTTGACCCGCTGATCGGTCTGAAAGAGAATGTAATCATCGGTAAACTGATTCCTGCAGGTACCGGTATGAAACGCTACAGAGATGTAAGGCTCAACAGCACAATGCCTGAACCGGAAGTAAAGGTTGAAGATATAGCCGAAGAACTTACGGAAGATGAAGAAATCAAAGATGATGAGATGGTCACAATGGATGAAGAACTTCCGGAAGACGAAGAATTCGATGTTGAAGAATCTGATGAAGAAGAGGCTGCTGAAGACGAAGCTGATGATCAGGCTTCAGACGATGCAGAAGACAACGAATGATCCAACGGAGTAGATAACTTATCCGGACTGATTTGATATGAATTCACAAGAGAACTATCTGTGCCGACAGATTTTGCCGGCGAGGTAGTTCTCTTTTATTTTCCGGAACATTCCATTGCCGAAAAAAGAGAAAAATACAAAGAAACTGCTTTTTGTGTTATAATACCAGTACATTATGAGCAGGTAATGAACTGTGAAGTATTTTTACAGTTATGATAAATATACATTTTTGTTTCCGGTAACAGCTTGTAAAAAGCATTGACCGGGACAGGGAAGGAAATAGAAATTGAACAGAAATGGAGGTGCAATATGGATAAAGAACTTCCGGTTTCAGCATGGCCGGAATGGAAAATCATAGAGAAAATCGGCGAAGGCTCTTTTGGAAAGGTGTATAAGGCACAGAGAACAGAACGTGGAAAATCTTTCTATTCTGCTATCAAGATCATCAATATACCCGGAAGCCAGAGCGAGTTGAACAGCGTACGTTCTGAAACAGGGGATGAGCAGTCCACAAGACAGTATTTTCAGAATCTGGTTGAGGAATGTATTCAGGAAATCAGTACCATGGAATACTTTCGAGGAAACTCTTACATTGTCTCTGTAGAAGATTTTAAGGTTATGGAATATCTGGATGTCATTGGATGGGAGATTTCCATAAGGATGGAATATCTGACAAGTTTTATGGATTACTGTGCGGAAAAGCAGCTTACTGAGAAAGAGGTAATAAAGCTGGGAATGGATTTGAGTAAGGCACTGGAATATTGCCGGAAACTTAAGATCATTCACAGGGATATCAAGCCGGAGAATATTTTTGTATCCAGATTTGGCGATTTTAAGCTTGGAGATTTCGGAATTGCACGTGAACTTGAGCGAACCATGAGCGGATTTTCCAAGAAAGGTACTTACTCTTATATGGCGCCTGAGATGTATAAAGGTGAGAAATATGACAGCAGGGTAGATATTTATTCTCTTGGGATTGTGCTGTACAGGCTGATGAATCATAACAGACTGCCATTTATGAGTCTGGAAAAACAGTTTATCACTTACAGGGATAAGGAAAATGCATTAAATAAGCGTGTTGCAGGAGAGCAGATGAGTGCACCTGTGGATGCAGGAACACAGTTTGTCCGTATTATCATGAAGGCCTGTGCTTATGATCCTGCACAGAGATATCAGACACCGGAGGAGCTTTATAGTGCGCTGGATGATCTGAAAAATGGAAGATCTGGCAGAATCCGGCAGTTACAAAACGGTGTTCAGAAAGCAGGAACGGATAAAACAGAATCATATAGTGCAATTGCACAGAACGGCAGAGCAACACAGAATGTTATATCAGATGCCGAAAATGTACGAAAAAGTACAGTGCAGAATACGTCAGTACAGAATACCCGGGGAAATAAAAAAACATCAGATTTTCAGAATGCTGCAAAAAGAAAACGTGCTGTAAACAATGTTTCTGAGAGCAGCTTTACAGATAAAGAAACAATGTCAGTTGTAGCAGAACAGAAAATACAGCCACAGGAAACGCCATCAGAAACAGTTGCGATAAGATCTGCGCGTGCTGTGGAAGCCAGAAAGCGAAGACGCAGGAAGAAACAGCTGCTGCGCAGGGCATTGCTTGCAATTGTGGCAGGTACAGCGATACTTATGATGGCCGCCGTCTATTACAGAGTAAGTACAGATCATGCTCAGGAAGGACAGGAGGATAATCCGATCGCAATTCTGGATGATGAGAAATACAGCTCCACAAAATCCGGATCCAAAGATTTCTCCAAAGCTCTGGATACGATCAAGGAGCAGGCAACAACTATCACAGATAATCTGAACAGTTACGACTGGGTTGGAACAGAAGGAACTGTTCTGCGATATCTGAGAAGGGTAAAGACCACTCAGCAGGCAGATGGAAATCTGGATATTGAGAGTGAATGCATGAAAGCTCTGGTCTATCCGGCAGAATCCGGAGATGGAGTTTATGAAGAATATTTCTACTGGGGAGAGAAGTTATTCTTTGCATATATCTGGTATGATGAAACTTCAGAATATTATTATTATAACGACGGCGAACTGATAAGATGGATCGATTCCAATGGAAAATGTCACGATAACGAAAAAGATAATGAGGAATTCGTGAAACGTGGCGAGAAATACTGGAACAATTCATTGAAAGCATTGAAGGGAGAAGGAACAAAGACAGATAATGGCAATGTATCAGATTGAATGTGCATATACCTGCCATACAGGAAATATCCGGGCAAATAATGAAGATAATTTCTGGTGTTTTGGGGAATCCCTTCCGGTGAACAATGAAGGAACAAAGGGTATCTGCTCAAAGATTATTTCGGGTAACAGAGCACCGGCAATGGCGGTATTTGACGGTATGGGAGGAGAAAGCTGCGGCGAGATTGCAGCCTTTCTTGCATCAGAAGAATTTGGAAAATTTTATAATGCGAATAAAAGAATGCTGAGGGATATGCCGGAAGATTTTATAGACGATGTATGTGAGAAGATGAATCAGGCAGTATGCAGATATGGAACAGAGCATCATATTTGGAGCATGGGAAGCACAATGGCGATGCTCCTCTTTACACCAGAGTCTATGTTTGCCTGCAATCTTGGGGACAGCAGGATTTATTTTATGGATGGCGGTAAGCTTCAGCAGATTTCCACAGACCATGTTTTTGGTGGTACGGCAGTTGGGAAAGCCCCGTTAACCCAGTATCTTGGACTTCCTGAAGAGCTGCAGAGACTGGAACCTTCTGTGACAGAAATCGAGCATAAGGAGGGATACAGATATCTTCTGTGTTCAGATGGAGTAACAGATATGCTTTCGGACAGTGAGATAGAGGCGATTCTGTCACAGGATATGGAAATCCCGGAGATCGTAAATGATCTTCTTAAAAATGCTCTCCAAAAAGGTGGGAGAGATAATGTGACGATCGTGCTCTGTGAAGTACAGAAGCTGGATACAGTCCGCAGAATGAAAGAATGGATGAAAAATCTGAAAGATAAAAAATGAGAGGTGGGGCAGCATGAAGAACCGTATGCAGGATCTGGATTTTGAACAGAATGTTGCGTTTGATAAAGTACAGGAGTATGAATTTACCAGAAGGGCGGCACAGAGATTTCGGCAGGTGGTAAGCCTGGACAGTTTTGAAGACGAAGATGCGGATGTTATTTTCCACTATTTATATAAAGAGATGGAACTGGTGTCCTTTGGCGACCATCTGAAGAGATATATTTATGAAAGGGCAGAGCTGGAAGAACCCTTCTCGGAGGTTCCACAGGAAGTGTATAAGGAGATTGTAGTAGATTCCTTTAAGGAAACCTATACGCCCAAATCCATGAATCCTACCTCTACCAAGTTGTCGGCACTGGTGAATAACTGGCTGAATCAGGCATCTGTAAAAAGAGAAACCGTTTTTCTTCTGGGGTTTGGGTTGAAAATGACCACAGAGGATGTGTCGGATTTCCTGACAAGAGTACTGAAAGAACAGGATTTTGATTTTCACAATCCGGACGAGGTGATCTACTGGTATTGTTACAGTACGCAGCAGGGTTATCACAAAGCAGAGGAATTGAAGAAAAAATATGAGATACTCGCTCCTGTGGAAGTGGAAAATACTCAGGTTTTATACGGAAGCAACCTGTGCCTTGATACGGAGGAGAAACTGATCGATTATCTTGCCCGACTGAAATCAAAAAGAGTAGATCCCATATCTGAGAAAAGTCAGGCATTTCAGGAGTTTACAAAGCTTTTATATCATGCGAAGCAGATTATTGCCGGACTGTATCAGCATGATGAAGAGGAAAAAGGTGGGGATAAGGTGTGGACAGCAGAAAGAATTACACCTTCTGATGTGGAAAAAGTAATCTGCAGCGGAATCCCCATCAACAAAATGGGCAATTTGAAGAAAATGTCTGCCTCCATTCTGGCAAAGCATTTCAGCCAGAAGCGTTTCAGCAGGCAGAGGATTACAAATATTTTAAGCCACAAACTCCCGGTGGAGCGCTTTGACCTGATCACACTGGAATTCTTTATCGTATCCCAGGAAATGGAGGATGATGATCCTTTTAACAGATACAAGCATTTTCTGGATGAGATTCAGGATATTCTGCTTCGATGTGGAATGGGAGAGATATACATAGTAAATCCATACGAATGTTTCCTTCTCATGTGCCTTCTCACAGACTGTCCGCTGGCAGTATTTTCGGAGATATGGGAGAAGTCCTATGAAGAGGGGGAAGCTGAAGAGGCATAATGGTATCAACAATTGTACAGCCGGTGCCGGATATGGCACGAAAGGCTGTGGAACTTTTATTAAAGAAAATAAAAGGGGAAGAGATTGAGACATTGACGATTCTTCCTGTTGAATTTGCAGAAGGAGGCACAACCCGTTAAGGGATGTGCCTCCTTCTTTTAACCGAATCAAGTAAGTCACCTGCGGAGGTTGCGAATATCTGTCTGATTTATGACAATTATCTGGATAGACTGTAGATTCAGAAGAGTGTGTTTATTCATTATAATATCCGTAGATAGCACGTGCATCTGCAGCAATGGTGCTTTGGGCTGCACCGGTATCAGTAAGATCCTGTGACATAAAGCATACTACAAGGTCAATTCCTTTGGCTGTATCATAGATGATCGCTGCATCATTTTCTACAGTGTCAAGTTCGCCGGTTTTATTGGCAGTACCGACGCCTTCTGGAAGTTGTGCAGGGATCTTGTTTTTACGCTGCTGCATTTTTAAGTGATAATACATTGCATCTGCGTTTGGAAGAGTAGAAGCGGGAAGGGTTCCGTTGACAGTCTGGTATATCTGCTTTAAAAAGGTTCCACAGTCTTTGACGGATGTATAGTTGTCGCCGTTTTCTTTACCTGCGAGAAGCAGGCGATTCATCTGGGTGCTGGTGAAACCATGTTCCTGGCAGAAGCCATTTACTTTTGCCATGCCTGCAGAGTCATCGCCGTTTCCAAGCCAGTTTACCAGAGTGTTGGCAGCATCATTATCACTGACAGTGATCATGGCTGAAATATTACTGTCAATTTCGTCTCCGTTGTGAGACTGGGAGAGGGTATCGTAGTTTTCGTATACAGCTCCCATAATATACAGTTTGATCAGGCTTGCTGCCTGCATGGGAGTATCGTTGATCATGCCTTCAGAATCTTTCGGCAGGTTGCAGACATAGACGGACCAGGTTCCGTTATCAGCCGGCAGCAGGGACTGTACCTGTTTCAGGAGATTGTCCATGCTGGAATCAGTGTTGTCGGTAAATGTGTTGTTGGAGGAAGGGGAAAGTGTTCCGTTCTGCTGTTCGGATTCTGAAGAGGGTTCAGCGGATTCTGACTGTGCAGGAGATGTTTCTCCGGTGGCTGCCTTGACAGAACTTTCCTGTTCTCTTAATTCATCTAACTGATCTGCTTGACTGATAAGGGTATTTGCATCAGTGGAAATCTCCTCTACGGTTTTGGAGAGTGTCTGTACTTTTTGCTGTAGTGTGACGAGATGGTTCAGTGATAAAAATGAAACAGCTGCCAGTGCAATCACTGCAACAGTCAGTATGCCGATCACTATATAGAGAAAAATAGGTTTTTCATTTGGCTTTTTATTCATTGCGGTTTTCCTTTCGTAATTATTATTATTGTAATCAGGATTGCGGGAACTGCGAAGCTGCGTAGCAATCCGCAGATATCAAGTCAGGGGCAAAATGCCTTTTGACACTTACATCATCATGATGCAAAGTAGCTGTCAATGCCATTTGCGATTCCCTGTACCATTGTTTTCTGGAATTCTGCGTCATTCATTTTCAGATCGTCATTCTGGCTTGTCATAAATCCCATTTCAAGGATCGTAACAGGAACAGTGCTCCAGTTAATTCCTGTCATCGTGTCAGTGTACTGGATTCCAAGGTTCTGAAAACCTGTTGCAGCACAGTAGGAATCGATGATGCACCGGGATAATCGATCAGACTGTTCAAACAGTTGTGGGATATAAGGATTATTCTGGGAGGGTGACATGGTCAGTGCCCCTGATGCAGTATGGGAATCATCGCCGTTTGCATGGATGCGGACATAGATTTCTGCGCCCTGTGAAGCAGCATATTGTGCGCGTTCCATGTTGCTGATGGCTGTTTCATTGTCTGTTCGTGTCATGACTACCTGATAGCCTCTCTGTTCCAGTTCATCTTTTAGTTGAAGAGAGACTTCCAGATTGAGCTGGTATTCGGGAACACCGCTGTAGGTTCCCTGAGTGCCGCTGGTACATTTTGCTTTCATTTCAGAAGAACCGGGACCGTTGGGCTCCGGGGCACTCATATCCACGGACTCACTCTGATGCCCTGGATCGATTCCTATTATATGTCCGCCTGTTTCGGCATCGGAGGAGAAAACGCCGGCACTGGAATTAGAGGAGGCGCTGGTGCTGTTCTGGCTGAATACAGAAGGCTTTGATGAAGGTTCTTTCGGGATTTCAGCTTTTTCTTTTGTTTTCTTCTGTGTGGCTGTCTGTTGTTTTTGTTTCATGCGATTGATATTTGACTGGACTGTGTCTATGGCGGTAGTGTACTTGTCTACTGCCTGTTTGACTTCGTCGTGTTTTGCAGTGATCTGTTCGGAGATTGTATCGACTTCTTTTTCGGTAGTGAGGATCTGGTGCAGTGTGGTCCTGTTAAAGAAGATCAGGGCTATGATGCACAGGAGTCCTGTCAGAAACAGAAGGATGCTGATCATGCTGGGTTTCTTCATATATTATAGTGTCCTTTCCTGAGTTTATAGAATGTTATAGTGTGTCTGCAAGTTGATTTGCCTGCTTTAGTTGTTATTATAATAAAAGGGAGGGGGAAATGCAATTGTTAGTGAAGGGGACGCGCCGGATAATATTTATTTTGTGTGCGGTTTCGGACGCTAAGAGATATTATAGCAGTCCTAGTAAATAATGCATCTTAATCCAGCCCATCAGAGTGTGAAATCCTGCGTCAGATATCTTTGCCGTGCGTCAGCACGCCTGCAGATATCTTCCTTGTCTTTCGCACTCTGCTGAACTGTCTTAAATGCATTATTTACTAGGACTGCTATAAATCTGCAGAAATCTGCTAAAAGCATGAGCAGCCCTCTCAAACTCGCTACGTTGCAAACTTCGCTCAAACACGTGAGACGGTCTGCTCATAACGCAGATTTCTGCAGATTAAGTATCTCTAAGCATCCTGCAAATGCACACAAAATAAATATTATCCGGCGCTGGGATTCGCAGTGGGGAAGTGGCAGTAAAGTGGTTGGAGGGGGAGCATATTGTCAGATAAGTTTAATATGGTGATGTAGTGTATGAGGAAAGGATTTTTTGGTTATGATAAAAATATGAAAAAATACTGTAAAATTCACGAGAAATCCCTTGACAGTGCGAGTTTTGCGGGATATAATAAGCAAGCGTGCAAAAGGAGCGTTTAATTTTTTTGCGCGTAATTACACGAATAGCAACCGCAAGGCCCCATAGAAAAATCTATGGAGAAATAAATCGGGAGGTGAAATGGAATGCCAACATTCAACCAGTTAGTAAGAAAAGGACGCCAGACATCTGTAAAGAAATCTACAGCTCCGGCTCTCCAGAAAACATTCAACTCTTTAAGAAAGAAAGCAGTTGAACAGTCTGCACCACAGAAACGTGGCGTTTGTACAGCAGTTAAGACTGCAACTCCTAAGAAGCCTAACTCAGCTCTTAGAAAAATCGCCAGAGTTCGTCTTTCCAACGGAATCGAAGTAACAAGCTACATCCCAGGAGAAGGTCACAACCTTCAGGAGCATAGCGTTGTTCTTATCCGTGGTGGAAGGGTTAAGGACTTACCTGGTACAAGATACCACATCATCAGAGGTACTCTTGATACTGCAGGTGTTGCTAACAGAAAACAGGCCCGTTCTAAATACGGCGCTAAGAGACCGAAAAAGAAATAATTCTAAAAAGGTTTCATAAGAATTTTAAGAACTGATCCTATTGTTTAGGACAGCAGGAATTAATCAATCGAAAATTCACGGAAGACTAGAACTATGAATTTGTACGGTATTCCATATACCCTGCCGGTTGCGGGTTAAATATAGGACCTTACCAGTGCGAACATGCAATAGTTATCTGCGTGAGTACCGATGATTTAATCACAATGATTAAGGAGGGAAGTAACGTGCCACGTAAAGGACATACTCAGAAAAGAGACGTTCTGGCAGATCCAATGTACAACAATAAAGTGGTTACCAAACTTATCAATAACATCATGTTAGACGGTAAGAAAGGTGTAGCACAGAAAATTGTTTACGGTGCATTCGCCAGAATCGAAGAAAAAGCTGGTAAACCAGCACTTGAAGTTTTCGAAGAGGCTATGAACAACATCATGCCACTTCTTGAAGTAAAAGCTAGACGTATCGGTGGTGCTACTTATCAGGTTCCGATCGAGGTAAGAGCAGACAGACGTCAGGCACTGGCTCTTCGCTGGTTAACAATGTTCTCTCGTAAAAGAGGCGAGAAAACAATGGAAGAAAGACTTGCAAATGAGCTTTTAGATGCAATGAACAACACAGGTGCATCCGTTAAGAGAAAAGAAGACATGCACAAGATGGCTGAGGCAAATAAAGCATTTGCTCACTATCGCTTCTAATATAGGAGGAAAATCCATTGGCTAAAGAGGGAAGAGAATATCCATTAGAGCGTACCAGAAATATTGGTATTATGGCTCATATCGATGCGGGTAAAACAACTCTTACAGAACGTATCCTGTATTATACAGGTGTCAACTATAAGATTGGTGATACTCATGAAGGTACTGCTACCATGGACTGGATGGAACAGGAGCAGGAGAGAGGTATCACAATCACTTCAGCGGCTACAACATGTCACTGGACTCTGGAAGAGAACTGCAAACCGAAGCCAGGTGCTCTGGAACATCGTATCAACATCATTGATACCCCAGGTCACGTTGACTTCACAGTAGAAGTTGAGCGTTCTCTTCGTGTACTTGACGGTGCTGTCGGCGTTTTCTGTGCTAAGGGTGGTGTTGAACCGCAGTCTGAAAACGTATGGCGTCAGGCCGACACTTACAATGTACCACGTATGGCATTCATCAACAAGATGGATATCCTTGGTGCAAACTTCTACGGTGCAGTAGAGCAGATCAAGACTCGTCTTGGTAAAAACGCAATCTGCTTACAGCTGCCAATCGGAAAAGAAGATGATTTCAAAGGAATCATTGACTTATTCGAAATGAAAGCTTACATCTACAACGATGAA
Source organism: Blautia sp. DFI.1.216 (assembly GCF_020594215.1). Lineage (NCBI taxonomy): Bacteria > Bacillati > Bacillota > Clostridia > Lachnospirales > Lachnospiraceae > Blautia > Blautia sp. DFI.1.216. The sequence goes on along the minus strand of NZ_JAJDML010000029.1, from coordinate 23,953 downwards.
AAAGGTGATGACATCTCCATCGTTGACATTCCTGAAGACATGAAGGAAGATGCTGAGCTTTATCATACAGAGCTCATTGAGAAAATCTGTGAGCTTGATGACGACTTAATGATGGAATATCTTGAAGGTGAAGAACCAACTGTTGAGAGACTGAAAGCAACATTAAGAAAAGCGACATGCGAGTGTACAGCTGTTCCGGTTTGCTGTGGTTCTGCTTACAGAAACAAAGGTGTTCAGAAACTTCTTGATGCTATCCTTGAGTATATGCCTGCTCCAACAGATATTCCTCCAATCGAGGGAACTGACCTGGACGGCAACCCGGTAGTAAGACATTCTTCTGATGAAGAACCGTTTGCAGCACTTGCATTCAAGATTATGACAGACCCATTTGTTGGTAAACTGGCATATTTCCGTGTATACTCCGGTACAATGAATTCTGGTTCTTATGTACTTAATGCTACTAAGGACAAGAAAGAACGTGTTGGACGTATTCTTCAGATGCATGCTAACAAACGTATGGAACTTGATAAAGTATATTCCGGTGATATCGCTGCAGCTATCGGATTCAAATTCACAACAACTGGTGATACAATCTGTGACGAGCAGCATCCGGTAATCCTGGAGTCCATGGAATTCCCAGAACCAGTTATCGAGCTGGCTATCGAGCCTAAGACTAAAGCTGGACAGGGTAAACTTGGTGAAGCTCTTGCAAAACTTGCAGAGGAAGACCCGACATTCCGTGCACATACAGATCAGGAAACTGGACAGACTATTATCGCTGGTATGGGTGAGCTTCATCTGGATATCATCGTTGACCGTCTCCTTCGTGAATTTAAGGTTGAGGCTAACGTAGGTGCTCCTCAGGTTGCTTACAAAGAGACAATCACCAAAGCTGTTGATGTAGACAGTAAGTATGCAAAACAGTCTGGTGGTCGTGGACAGTATGGTCACTGTAAAGTTAAATTCGAGCCTATGGATGCCAACGGAGAAGAACTGTACAAGTTCGAATCCACAGTTGTTGGTGGTGCTATTCCGAAGGAATACATTCCGGCAGTCGGCGAAGGTATCGAAGAAGCTATGAAAGCTGGTATCCTTGGCGGATTCCCTGTAGTCGGTGTATATGCTAACGTATACGATGGTTCCTACCATGAAGTCGACTCCTCTGAAATGGCATTCCACATTGCAGGTTCTCTTGCATTCAAAGATGCTATGCAGAAAGCAGCTCCGGTTCTTCTTGAGCCTATCATGAAAGTCGAAGTTACTACACCAGAGGATTACATGGGTGATGTTATCGGTGATATCAACTCCCGCCGTGGTCGTATCGAAGGTATGGAAGATATCGGCGGTGGTAAGATGATCCGTGGATACGTTCCACTTTCCGAAATGTTCGGATATGCTACAGACCTTCGTTCCAGAACACAGGGACGTGGTAACTACTCTATGTTCTTTGAGAAATATGAGCAGGTTCCGAAGTCTGTACAGGAAAAGATTCTTGCTAAGAAAGACTGATAATTTTGATCATCTGCAGTCTGTTGGTGTTTAAAGCCAACGGACTGCAGGAGATATAACGTTATTGTTCACTTCGTTCTCAGTAACGTTGCCAAAAATTCATTCCAGATTGTTTTCTGCAATGGAATTTTGGCATATACATGCCAAAACACCTCGTGTGATAGCGGCGTGGGTGAGCTGTAATGATATAACAATTGGTAATGCAAGTTATCAAATTGTATAAAATGCTTGCAAATATTCTGATTATGCAATATAATCAAGGATAGCAAGTTTAAAACCGAAAAGATGCTCTATAATAATATAAGAGCCAATTGTTTTAAGGAGGACGTTTTAAAATGGCAAAAGCTAAGTTTGAGAGAACAAAACCGCATTGTAACATTGGTACCATTGGACACGTTGACCATGGTAAAACAACTTTAACAGCTGCAATCACAAAAGTTCTGGCTGAGAGAGTTGCTGGAAACGTAGTAGAAAACTTTGAAGATATCGATAAAGCTCCAGAAGAAAGAGAGCGTGGTATCACAATTTCTACAGCTCACGTTGAGTATCAGACAGAGAAGAGACATTATGCACATGTTGACTGCCCAGGACATGCTGACTACGTTAAGAACATGATCACAGGTGCAGCTCAGATGGATGGTGCTATCCTTGTTGTAGCAGCTACAGATGGTGTTATGGCTCAGACAAAAGAGCACGTTCTTCTTGCTCGTCAGGTAGGTGTTCCTTACATCGTTGTATTCATGAACAAATGTGATATGGTTGATGACGAAGAACTTCTTGAACTGGTTGAGATGGAGATTCGTGAACTTCTTTCCGAGTATGATTTCCCAGGAGATGATATCCCGGTAATCAAAGGTTCTGCTCTTAAAGCTCTTGAAGATCCGAACGGTGAGTGGGGAGACAAGATCATGGAACTTATGGATGCTGTTGACAGCTACATTCCAGACCCACAGCGTGACACAGATAAACCATTCGTAATGCCTGTAGAGGATGTATTCTCTATCACAGGTCGTGGTACAGTTGCTACTGGTAGAGTAGAGGCTGGTGTACTTCATGTATCTGACGAAGTTGAAATCGTTGGTATCAAAGAAGAAACACGTAAAGTAGTTGTAACTGGTATCGAGATGTTCCGTAAACTTCTTGATGAAGCTCAGGCTGGTGATAACATCGGTGCACTTCTTCGTGGTGTTCAGAGAAACGAAATCGAGCGTGGACAGGTTCTTGCTAAACCAGGAACACTTACATGCCATACAAAATTCACAGCTCAGGTTTACGTTCTGACAAAAGATGAAGGTGGACGTCATACTCCATTCTTCAACAACTATCGTCCACAGTTCTACTTCAGAACAACAGACGTAACAGGTGTTTGCAACCTTCCAGAAGGAACAGAAATGTGTATGCCTGGAGATAACATCGAAATGACAATCGAACTGATCCACCCAATCGCTATGAGCCAGGGTCTTACTTTCGCTATCCGTGAAGGTGGACGTACTGTAGGATCAGGACGTGTTGCTACAATCATCGAGTAATCACTGACTAATATATATTGAGTACCGCAAGGTACATTGTGTCCAAACGTAAGATACCCCGGAACCGTAAGGTTTCCGGGGTTTTTCTGTACTCTAAGAAAAGAATTATTCGTAAATTTATCAGGTTAGTAATAGTGAAACATTTATCAGCAAGATGAAATACAGATAAATTTATAATTAAAAAATAAGACCAGCGGTGCCAAAACGGTGCCAAAAAGAAACTCCTGCGAATGTTTGCTATTCACAGGAGTATTTTTTTACCAGCCTTTGATCTGTTTGATTTGTTCAGCACGTTCTGGATCACGATGATATTGTAATTTCAGACGGATAGTTTCCACAACTTCCTGTCTGGATTCATCATCAAGCTGATAGAACGATGTAAGCAGATTATCTACATCAGGCATACTGTTCTTACCGAAAAGGTACATCAGCGGATACATAGAATTTTTTAAGTAAGTCTTTACACGACTTGCGTCTAATGCTCCGTTCAAACCGTCTGGAAGTGTAGGATAAATCTCTTCTTCCTTAATTGTGCCAGAAAATGGACTGGCAGAACATATCTCATTCACATCAATTTGCAATTCATTCGCAAGTCTTAATGCAAAATCAAATCGAATATTGGAATCTTTTTGAATAATTGAATATAAGGTTGTAGCACTGATTCCGGTTGCCTTTGCAATTTTGCGGACATTTGTGCCTTTTTCATCAAGATATTTCTTTAAATTTTTACCGTCACCCATAGAATCCTCCTTTTTCATATATTAGAAAATTACGAAAAACATAAATCTATAAAATATCATAACACAGACGTGGAATAAAATAAAGAAAAAATAGTGTACGAAGTTCGTAAAAATGTGTTTACGAAATATTGACAACGATAGAAATACATGATATTATCAATTTACGAAAATCGTACAGATATAGAAATACAGTAAACGTATTCTATATCTGGAGAGGAAAGGAGGAGGCAATATGGCAAGTTACAATTATATGATGAGTGCTGATGAAGTGGCACAGGAATTAAACTGCTCAAAATCTCATGCCTATAAACTGGTGAAAGCTATGAATAAAGAATTATCTGCACAGGGATATATTACGATGGCTGGAAGAATACCAAAGGCGTTTTGGGCAAAAAAGATGTATGGCTATGAAATAGCAGAAAATTAGGGAGGATCAATATGGCTTACAGAGAAAAAGACACAAAAAAATGGACAGCCCAGTGGTTTGAGACAAATGTCATGGGTGAGAAGAAAAAACGCAGAAAGCGTGGATTTGAAACAAAGCGAGAAGCATTGGAGTTTGAACGAAGCAAAAAGTTGAGCAATGAGCGAAGTATGGATATGAAGCTGAGCGATTTTATTGAGATTTATTTTTCAGACAAACAAAATGATCTGAAAGATCGAACAATCAAAAATAAAAGATATATGATGCAACAGCATATCGTTCCATACTTCGGAAATCAGATGATGAGTGAAATCAAGGCTTCACAGATTATTCAGTGGCAGAATGAAATTCAGAAAAAAGGCTATTCAGATTCTTATCTGAGAATGATTCAGAATCAGTTGACCAGTCTGTTTACACATGCAGCTAAAATCTATGACTTGCCGGTTAATCCATGCAAGAAAGTGAAACGAATGGGAAATTCAGATTCAAGAAGTTTGAACTTCTGGACACTGGACGAGTACAAACAGTTTATACAGATAATGGAGCCGGGAACAAGATATTATCTTATGTTTGAGATGCTGTTCTGGACTGGATGCAGGATCGGGGAGCTGCTTGCGATTACAAAAGCTGATATCAATTTTGAAAAGAATCAGCTTAGTATCAATAAGACTTATTACCGGACAGGAATGCAGGATATTATCACAGAACCGAAAACAAAACAGTCCTTTCGGACAATCGAAATTCCGGAATTTCTGAAAGAGGAAATTAAGGAATTTGTAGATGGTCATTACGGAATGCCGGATACAGAAAGATTATTTCCGGTTGTTCAGGAAGCGGTACAGCATAAGATGAAACGGCAGATTGAGCTGGCAGGAGTGAAGAAAATTCGAGTGCATGATATCAGGCACAGCCATGTGGCTTATCTTATTGAGAAAGGTGTGGAACCGTTATTGATTCGGGACAGATTAGGTCATAAAGATATTCGTATCACATTGAACACTTATGGACATCTTTATCCAAATCAGCAGAGAAAGATTGCAAATCTTCTGGATAATGAAAATGGAAATGCTGTTACCGGATTGGGAGAAGAAAGAGATGAATGTTGAAAAGGCAAAAGAAAAAGCCCAGATAAATAATCTGAGCAAGTTCTCTGATAATCAGATTCACTGATATACCATCTTGGCAGATTCAGTATATCACGAATCGGGAAATACGACAATTCCCGAATATCTGTTCATCAGAGACTTGCCCGGAAGGGCAGGAGGAGATGATGGAATGAATATGAATGAAAAAAATAAAATTGAGAATTGTAGAATAGAACCAAAACTGAAACTGATCAATATGGATTCAGTAGAGGTGGAACAGGTAGAATGGCTGCTTTATCCGTTTATTCCTTATGGAAAAGTGACCATTATACAGGGAGATCCAGGAGAAGGCAAGACAACGATGGTACTTCAGATTATTGCAAAACTGACCAGAGGAGAGCCGATTCTTCCTGTTACTGATAAAACGAAAACAAAAGAAAAACGAAGTGATGAAGTCGATAGTGAGAATGAAGATTTAGATGCTGAAGATAATATGCAGGAACAGTCTTCTGTGTCACCTGTAAATGTAATCTATCAGACAGCAGAAGATGGACTTGGAGATACTATCAAACCCAGATTACTTGCTGCAGGTGCAGATTGTTCAAAGGTGCTGGTGATTGATGACAGTGACCAGCCACTGACAATGGCAGATGTCAGATTGGAAGAAGCAATCGTGCAGACAAAAGCAAAAATGGTTGTTCTTGATCCGATACAGGGCTTTCTGGGAGCGGACGTAGATATGCACAGGGCAAATGAGATCAGACCACTGATGAAGCGTATCGCAGTGCTGTCAGAAAAATATCACTGTGCAGTTATTTTAATCGGTCATATGAACAAAAACAGCAACGGCAAATCTTCTTATCGAGGACTTGGCTCCATTGATTTTCAGGCTGCTGCAAGAAGTGTTCTGATTGTCGGGCGAGTGAAAGATGAACCGGAAGTAAGAGTGGTATGTCATACGAAGAGTTCTCTTGCACCGGAAGGAACGTCCATTGCATTCAGACTGGATAAGAATAATGGGTTTGAATGGATTGGAGAATATGATATCAGTGCCGATGAACTTCTTAATGGAGACGGAAGAGGACAGAAAAGTCGGAAAGCAAAAGAATTTCTCCTTGAGATACTGGCAAATGGAGGAATGACTCAGAAGAAAATTGCAGAAGAAGCAGAAGCCAGAGGAATCAAAAGTAAAACGCTATGGAACGCCAAACGGGAACTTGAAATTGATTCCGTAAAACGTGGAAAGCAATGGTATTGGATGTTGCCAGAATAAAAATGGAAGATGGCAAGATTACCATTTCTTAAGAAGAGGGGATCTTGCTACCTTGAAAGGAGAATAGATGCAAAATAAAAGTGTACAGATTCCATACGAGTTATTCTTTCAGCTCTTGCAATATTTTTTGATGGATAACTACGATGGTGAAGAAATAATACGGTTGGGATTGGAGAAAAAACTGGATGCAATGGTGAATCGTGAAGTATACAGCAAATCCAAAACAGCACCAACGGAAGAAGAAAGAGAAAAGTTCCGGAAGGAATATCTGGACAGACGGGGAATACCGGAGAACTTTCGATGGTAAAGGTTCTTTCTGAACACTTTATTACAGGAGCGTGTCACGCACCTGTAGATAGCAGACAAGGAGAATGTTGGTAAGGTGTAGTCGGGAGTTGACTGGCGTAGAAGAGAATTTTCAAAAGGGAGCCCTGATTCAGGGCGCCCCTGCGGAAACGGTAGATGAAAGGAGATTGGCACAATGAGAGAAGGAAGATTAGGATATAACAGTTATAACAAAAGATATGGATTATTATCATCAGATCTATGGATTGATACAGGATTTCACTGTGGAGAATGCCTGGAAGTGTTGCTTGATGATGAATGGGTTCAGACCAGAATGGAAATGAATCCTGCAAGAGAATGGTATCTTGTAGGGACACCGTATTGTGGTGATTTGGAATATATTCGGGCAAGGATACCGGAGTAAAGGTCTCTGTACCCCCGGAGGGCGCAAGGGTACTTTTGATGGACGGTACGGCTGTCGAAAGTGCTTTTGCGTTACTTTTGACAAAAGTAACAAAACCGCCGTATCCGGCGAATATTTCTTTTTATACTATAGCTGGCAAAGATACAAATTTATGTGCCATGTCTGGCACTGGTTTTAGAAAGCGGGGTGAGGAATATGACGATGAAACGAACAATCAGTGGTATGATCGGGACAGGGTCTCTGGCTCATAACAGACGAGATTTTATAGCAGAAAATGTTGATCCAGACAGAGTGCAATTAAATATTTGTTACCGGAATGAGAATCTGAAAGAAGTCTATAAAGAGCTGTTTGATGAAGCTGTAGAACGGTATAATGTCGGGAAAAGAAAAGATCGGCAGATTACAAATTATTATGAAAAGATTCGCCAAGGAAAACAGGAAAAGTTGTTCCATGAAGTGATTTTCCAGATTGGAAACCGAGAAGATATGGCTGTTGGAACAGAAGCAGGAGATCTGGCTGTAAACGTACTGGATGAGTATGTAAAAGATTTCCAGAAACGGAATCCGACACTTCGGGTATTTAGTTGCTATCTGCATCAGGATGAGGCTACTCCACATCTCCATATTGATTTTATTCCTTATGTGACGGACTGGAAAGGAAAAGGAATGGATACCAGAGTTTCACTGAAACAGGCATTAAAAAGTCTTGGATTTCAAGGTGGAAATAAGCATGATACGGAACTGAATCAGTGGATAAATCATGAAAAAGAAGTTCTGGCAGAGACTGCAAAGCAGTATGGAATTGAATGGGAACAGAAAGGTACTCATGAGGAACATCTGGATGTCTATAACTTCAAGAAAAAAGAACGGAAAAAGGAAGTACAGGAATTGGAGCAGGAGAAAGAGCATCTAACTGCTGAAAAAGAAGAATTAACAGCACAAATTGCAGAATCCAGAGCAGATATCCAGAATTTAAAAGACGATAAGGAACAGGCAATCAAGGCGAAGCAAGAAGCAGAACAAAAGGCAGGGAGCGCAGAAAAAGAACTAAAAAGCCTGGAAGATCGCAGAGAACAGCTACAACCGATTATGGATAGTGTGAGCAAAGAAATCAAAGAATATGGAACGGTTAAAATGTTACTGCCGGAGGCGGGCACGCTAGAACGGGCAGTAACCTATCGAGATAAAAAAATTAAACCACTGTTTCTTCAAATAAAGAATAAGGTTGCTGTAATGGCGGCTCAGGTTAAAGAACTTACGAAAGAGGTGGAAGGTTGGAAGAGAAAATATCAAAAGGTGAAACAAAAATATAATGCTATTCAGAGAGAACTGGATGATATACGTAAAGATAATCAGAAATTGTCAGAAGAAAAAGATATATTACAAGGTGTTTCTGATAGGTATGATCGTGTTGTGCGTGTTCTTGGAATAGAAACTGTAGATACAGCAGTACAGCAGGATATTCAAAACGAGAAAGTCCTGGAAGAAAAGCGACGGATGGAACAAATGCCGAAGGGAAATATTCATGAAAGATTGGCATGGGGAATGAAAAAAAGCGAGATGGAGAATCAGCAGCGTAAGAAAACTAAATCAAAAAACAGAGAAATGGAGAGATAAGATTATGGAAACACACATTTATGATGAAAAGAACGGATTAAGCTATACTTTGCATGGAGATTATTATTTGCCGGATTTGGTATTGAATGAAGAAGAACCGATATATGGGAAATATGGAATGCTGAGGAAACAGTTTCTGAAGGAACACAGATTAGCAAAATATCAATATTTGTTGTTGACTGGAAAGCTGACGGAACACCTGAATCAAATTGATCAGGAGAGCAGAGAGCAGGTGGAAATGCTTATGGAACAGATGGCAGAAAAACAGGGCGTAACTGAAGAATTAAAGGTACAGAATCGGACGAAGTGGGTTAGACTGATGAATAATATAAAAGCTAGTGCAGAAGAAATGGTGTTGAAACTTCTGAAAAGCACATTGTTTGTAAAACTCCCTGCTATTAGGTTCCACATTCTCACCTCCTTTCTCGTTGGAAAGTTGGTGGTGCTTCCCCCTTTTCGCGGGGCAATACGGCGTTTTTGAAAAACGCCGAAGATTTTTTGAAATTTTTTCAAAAAATTTTTTGAGCAGCAAAATACGCCTGTCCGAAAAGCCCGGACAGGCGTATAGGTATTGTAAGCAGTATTTAGATGATTAGACAGTTCATAGTCAAGGGTAGAGAGGTTCCCGGCGGTGGTCGGGCTTTTTTTGATATGTCAATGACCGTCGGATTTTGTCGATAGGGTATGTGCTTCATGGCGGCTACCTCCTTTAGCCGCCGCTTTTAACAGTGATACCGCGTCATTTCATTAGAAGATAAAAAGAAACGGCGGCTTTGATTTTTCAAAGCTGCTGCGGAAATCAAAGAACGACAAGCAACAGTTCTGATTTTGCTCCAATATGGTTATTAGGGGCACAAATTAAAATCAAAAAAGAGCCGATAACAGCAGTATTTCAAACTGCATATTATCGGCTCTGCGTCTGTGCGTCTGGCTCTTTTAATTAAATTATTTCTGTTGTTTTTTGGCTTTATTATATGTATTAGCTAACTGTCCACAAGCTGCTTTAATCTCTCTACCATGAGAAACTCTCATGGTAACTTCAAGTCCTGTTTGCTCTAATTGATGTTTGAACGCAACCATTTCTTGTTTTTGTGGTGCTCTAATTTTTGAATTACTCGTCGGGTTGTATTGCAGCACGTTAATCATAACATTTTTGCCCTTAAACCATTTTGCAAGTTGCCTTATATCTGAGGAACGGTCATTTATACCTGGTAAAAGCAAATACGCAAATACCACTTTTCGATTATGCCTTTGAGAATAGGACAATGCTTGCTTAACAACATCTTCAATAGCGTACATGTGCATATGAGGAATGATACAGTTTCTCGCAGCCTGTGTTGCTGCATGTAAAGATATTGTCAACTGAATTTTTAGATGTTCTTCGCGCAATTTTTTTAATTGATTAACTGGACCAACTGTTGATACGGTAATGCCGTCGGTTGGAAAGTTAAGTCCATTTCTATCTCGAAGAATATGGATTGCTGCAATCAAGTTGTCGTAATTGAATAAAGGTTCTCCCATTCCCATAAAAACGATACGATTTACTTTTTGACGTATCAATACAACCTGCTGCACAATTTCAGACGGTGTTAGATTACGAACAAAACCATTGCGTCCGGACTCACAAAAAATACAGCCAACAGAACAACCAACTTGCGTACTTACGCAAACAGTCCCACCATCTCGCCGTTTAATAAAAACCGTTTCAATATACCTGTTATCTTTCAATTCATAAACATACTTTTCAGTATCGCTACTTTTATAGACTTTTTTTGTTGATATTGATAGATTTTCTTTGTGAAATGGCTGTTTATACAATTCCGTATATAAGGCTCTTGCTTTATCCTCTCCAATTACTTCCGACATTTCTTTGTAAGTAAATCCGTATGGGTCATTCAATATTTCCGTAGGTGTACTTTTAGGTAAGTGTTTCATTTAAATATCCTTCCTTTTCAAAATTAAAAAGTTTGTTTTTCAGAGTTTTTGATTATGATTTCTAGTTTTTCAACATCAACGATATGCGTTAATTTACATTTAGGGCAGAAAAGAGGAAAATTTCTTAATACCGTATTATAAAATACTTGAACCCTCGTCTTTCCGTTACAAATTGGACATTTTATCCAATATTTTTCAAGCATAATATTTCTCCTTTTGCGCAAAAAAATGCAGGTCAATTCTCAACATGAGCATTGACCTGCATTTATACATATAATACTACAACAAAATTAAGGCATAGTTTTTATACTATGTCTATACGTCGTTAGTTTTGTTGTATAGCATACGCAAAATAAGCATGACAAAAAAGCCCATATTGAAAATGGGAAAAATCTTTTTTGATTTCAATGCTTATCGAATACGCATGCTATGTAACATAAACATTCCCCCCCTTTTATATAATATTATATACAAAAGCAGCTTGTTGTCAACATATATATATATGAATTATTTTGGCTAACTGATAGAACTATGTAGACATATCCAAGAAGAAAGGGGAACAGTAAAATGTAAGAGGGTGAATAACTATGGCAAAAAGACCAGTACCAAAATACGACTTCAAGGCTTTTGGGGCAGCGATAAAGGCAGCGCGTGAAGGACGCAAGGAAAGCCGCAAGAAAGTAGGCGACGAAATGTTTATCTCGCCGCGCTACCTTGCGAACATTGAGAACAAGGGGCAGCACCCAAGTTTACAGATATTCTTTGAGCTGATACAGCGTTACCATATATCCGTATCTCATTACTTCCAGCTTTGGCACGACTATTGAAAATTGATATGAATGAATTGTTTTCGTTTCATGAAGAATTGACAGAAAAAGAGATTGGACAATTTGTGAATGAACTTTCGGAAGTTTCATTGGACAGCTTTACAGAGGCTTTCGAGATGGCATCTCGTAAAATACAGGAGTATCCTCATTGCGACTTATTAATATATACGATCGCAACCGTTCTGAACGGATCTTTGACTTTGTCAGATCTTAATGACGAAGAACGAATGGAATATAATACAGCTATTATTGAGTGGCTGGAACGAACAGCAGATAGTCAGGATGAAAGAGTGAGAAATTCAAGCGTTTTTATACTTGCAACAAAATATGTCCAAATGGAGAAATATGAAGAAGCAAATGCCCTTTTGAAAAAAATTCCTGATACTGTAATTGATGCAACGATTATGAAAACAAGTGTATTAGCACATCAGGAAGGAACAGATACTGCTGCATTATTCTTAGAAGGGAAATTGCTACAGGCAGTTATCAATATCCAAAGCTACTTGTATAAGTTAATAGAAATGGAAGAAGAGACAGGAAATCATGATAAAGCAGAGAAAATTGCTGAGATTACAGATCACATGATATCATTGTTTGGACTATGGAATTATGGCAACACAGTTCCATATCTGCTGATTGCTGGATATCGAAAAGATGTAGAAAAATGTATCCAGTTAATTAAGCGATTATTAAGTGAATCACAGAAGCCTTGGAATATGACACAATCCCCTTTGTATTACAGGTATGAAGATACTGCACAGGGAAAAGCTTTTTCGGGACTTGGAAAAAATTTTGTTCGTGAATTGTATTCGGAAATTGAAAATAAGAAAGAGTATGAATTCTTGAGGGGGAATAAGGAACTCGAATCAATTTTTGAGGAACACTTGAAATAGGTTGTAAAAATGTATGGAAATAGATGTAGTTGAGAAAGAAGAAAATTTTTGACATTTCCACAGATGCGTGCTAATATGATTATAGAAAAAGAGTGCTACCGATAGACGGTTAGTCCACATACTTATTGATTACAAAAATAACCGTTCAGTTTGCAGGCTGGGGCGGTTATTTTTGTGGTTTATGATTATCTTTGCCTAATGTATATCCGATACTAAAGCAGGTTAAGCCGAAGCTCACTACTGCTATGAAGTCCACAATACTCATTGGCTTAGCCCTCCTTTCCACTGGATTCCTTTACAGGTTTCTATGTAATCAGAGGGTCACAGTCCCTCTGGAGAAGGACTAACCGCCTACCGTTATGGTAGCACCCATGTTTCGATTATAACAGTTAAAAATTACCGGTGCAATATAAAGTTGGTAGAGAAGTATCTAGTATCTACAGAAGAGAATCGGTTTGAGTATTCTCCGGTGCCAAAACGGTGCCAAGAAATCAGGCAAATAAAAATAGATGGTGCAAATCAGCCGTTTTTCACTGTATTTTGGATAGAAAACCATAAAAAATATGAGGTAAAACGGGATTAAAGTATCGTGAAGGTGGACGTACTGTAGGATCAGGACGTGTTGCTACAATCATCGAGTAATCACTGACTAATATATATTGAGTACCGCAAGGTACATTGTGTCCAAACGTAAGATACCCCGGAACCGTAAGGTTTCCGGGGTTTTTCTGTTGAACAGAAGATTAAAATAAGGCTGTAAAGAATAGCGAATAAATTAAAAACAGGCAGGTATGGGAAGAAAATGAAAACCTTCGCATATCTGCCTGTGATACTGTTATGATACTATTTCTGTTCGTTATTGGAAAATTTCTGTGTTAAAAGTTCATCTCGTTTACGGATTCGTGTCTCAAAATCCAGTTCTTCAATTTCTTTATGGGTGACGGGTTTGGAAGTGTAGTATTCCAACGTCTGTTTCTTCCACATATCAAACATATCTTTACCTGTGAAATAAGATTCCAGGCTTTCTCTGTTCTCCTGCAGATCGGCAAGAAAATTACACATATCTGCATTTAAAGAGTGTTCCGGATCATTTCCATAAAAGCGAAGTCCGGCATACCATTTCTGTGTTTCTGTTTCTATATCACCGGGAAATTTATTATTTATATCCAGTTCATACCGGAGTTCATTGGATTCATTCATCTGCAATAAAACCCAAATAATATCGCTGAGAGTAGAAATCTGTACTTTATTTTCAGATAATCCAAATAACCAGTCCAGTGAGACATGAAATTTCTGAGCAATAGTCAATAACACATCATTGGAGGGAGTAACCACACCATTTTCATAACTGGATAAAGTTGACTGACGTATACCGATAGCTGCGGAAAAGTTTTTCTGATTCATCTTCAGATCAGTTCGCAGCTCTTTTATTTTTTCTGAAATAGATGATTCCTGCATATTATCCACCTCCTTAAAAGCTATGATTAGTATATCACAAATGATAAAAATCAACAATATAGAAAAATATCATTCATACAGATAAAAATTATTGACAATGATTATTTAAAATGATATAGTATCAGTGAAAATGATAATTATAGATAAGGAGGAAATGATATGCAGAGACAGAACTATATGATTACAGCGGAAGAAGTTGCAGAGAGCATGGGGATTTCACTTGGATATGCTTACAAACTGCTTCGCAAACTGAACAAAGAGCTTGCAGATCAGGGATATGTAACCGTTTCGGGCAAGATACCGAGGGCATTCTGGGAAAAGAAATTTTATGGATATTCCCAGATTGCAATGTAAGGGGGTGAGAAAGTATGGCAGCATACAAAGATGAAGAAAGAGGAACCTGGTATGTTTCATTTTATTATGAGGACTGGACAGGAGCCAAAAAGCGAAAAGTAAAAAGAGGATTCCGCACTAAGAAAGAAGCATTAAATTTTGAAGCGGAGTATAAAAGAACAGCGAAAGCAGACATGGATATGACAATGGGAGAGTTTGTAGAAGTCTACTTCCGAGACAAGTCTCAGTCATTGAAGGACAGGAGTATCAAGAACAAAAGAGATACGATGAATGCTCAACTGTTACCGTATTTTAAGGACAGACCGATGAACAGTATCACACCAGCAGAGATTATCCAGTGGCAGAATACGATTATTGAAAAAGGATATTCAGATGATTATCTGAAAACAATACAGAATCAGATGACGGCATTGTTCAATCATGCGAAGAATATCTACAATCTGGCAGATAATCCCTGTGACAAAGTAAAACGTATGGGAAAGACTTCAAAAAAGAAAATGAAGTTTTGGACAATTGAAGAATATCGGCAGTTTATGACCGGAATCGAACCGGGAAGCAAATATTATGTGCTGTTTGAATTATTATTCTGGACAGGAGCGAGAGAAGGCGAAGCACTCAGCATTACACCTGCTGACATTGATTTTGAAAGGAATCTACTTCATATCAATAAAACTTACTACCGTATGCATGGAGAGGACGTGATTACATCTCCCAAAACAGAAGAATCGAACCGTACGATTTCCATACCGGAATTTCTGAAAAAAGAGATTCAGGACTATATTAGCAGACTGTATGAGTTGCCCGAAGATGAACGGATTTTTCCAATGGTTCATGAAGCGGTACAGCATAAGTTAAAACAGGTGGTTCAAAAGACCGGAGTAAAAAAGATAAGAGTACACGACATTCGTCACAGTCATGCGGCATTTCTGATTAATAAGGGAGTGCAACCATTGATGATTAAAGAAAGGTTTGGACATACGGACATTCGCATTACATTGAATACTTATGGGCACTTATATCCAGATCAGCAGAAAGTGGTGGCAGATATGCTGGATGATGAAAATATAAAAAGCTCCGGAAGTACGAACAACCGGAGCAATGTGACAAATGGGGACGAATCCACAAATGTCAACCCTAGACAAGTTGATTATAGCAGGGATTCTTCCAGAGAACAACAGAGAATTGGCGAGAACAGTTGGGAAAATGGAGGAATTTATGGAACAGAGAAATGAGAATAAAACAGAATTGAAAATGATAAAGATGTCAGATGTCCAGTCTCAGACAGTGGACTGGCTCTGGTATCCATATATCCCTTATGGGAAATTAACGATCATTCAGGGTGATCCGGGCGATGGAAAAACTACGCTGATATTAAATATTGCAGCGAGATTGTCTAAAGGAGAAGGTCTGGATAACGATATGAAAGTAACAGAACCAGTAAATATTATTTATCAGACAGCGGAAGATGGGCTGGCAGATACGGTAAAACCCAGACTGGAGCTGGCAGAAGCGGTCTGTGAAAGAATCATGGTTATAGATGAAACAGAAAAATCACTTTCCATGATAGATGAGAGACTGGAAACTGCTATCAAACGGACTGGTGCGAGAGTGCTTATTTTAGATCCGATTCAGGCATACCTTGGAGGAACAATGGATATGAACCGGGCAAATGAAGCAAGGGATATGACAAAAAGATTGAGCTTGCTGGCAGAAAAGTATAAATGTGCAATTTTATTAATCGGACATATGAATAAAGCTGGTGGAAATAAAGCTGCATATAGAGGAATGGGTTCGATTGACTTTTTTGCAGTAGCCAGAAGCGTATTACTGGTAGGAAGAATAGAGGGAGAACCGGACTTAAGAGCAGTGGTTCAGATTAAAAATAATCTGGCTGCATTTGGACATTCCAAAGCATTTCGCCTGACAGAAACCGGATTTGAGTGGATAGGTGACTATGAAATCACAGCAGATGAGGTGCTTGGTGGAATTGCCCCAAAGGTAAATAAACTGGAACAGGCAAAGAAGATGCTGAGGGAACTGGCAAAAACATCAGCTTCTGTGCAAAGCAGTGAAATCTTTGATAAGGCAGAAGAGTTGAATATTTCTAAAAGAACACTGGAAAATGCAAAAAAGGAACTTGGAATTAAGGCAAGACGAATCGGTAATTCATGGTATTGGGATTTAGATAAAGTTAAGCCGGAATAAATTAAGGGTGCAACATTGCAGAGTATATAGAAAATGCGGAATTAAAATGCAAGGTTGCAATCTGTAAAGACATTGTAGTGTTGCGTCCTTACATAAATTGTAAGAAGGTGAGAACTTGAAAAACGTTATGATTCCAGAGGAGTTATTTGGAAAGATTATAAAATATCATTTACTGGATCAGGAACAGGAAGCAGATGATATAAGAAAAGGTTTAGAGAAAAAACTGGATGCAATGGTAAATCGTGAGGTATACAGTAAATCCAAAACTGCACCAACAGAAGAAGAACGGGAAAAGTTCCGGCAGGAGTATCTGGACAGAAAAGGAATGCAAGAGAGCTTTCGATGGTAACAGTTCTTATTGACTATCTTTTTACAGGAGCGTGTCACGCACCTGTGAGAAGTAAACAAGGAGAAAGTTGGTAAGGTGCAGACGGAAAACTATGGCTGGAATGTGAGATTACTGTAAATTTGATAGTTGTGAAGAAGGGAGAAAGATATAATGAAACAGGGAAGATTAGGATATAACAGCAGTAATGACAGATATGGATTGTTGGCATCAGACTTATGGATTGATACGGGATTTCACTGTGGAGAAGGTCTTGAGGTGCTGGTTGATGATAAGTGGGTACGGACAAGAATGGAGATGAATCCGGCAAGAGAATGGTATCTGGTGGGAACATCATATTGCGGAGATCTGGAATATGTACAGGCAAGAATACCGGAATAATTTGATTGGATAGCCCCCGGCAGGGCGCAAGGGTACTTTTGATGGACGGTACGGCTGTCGAAAGTGCTTTTGCGTTACTTTTGACAAAAGTAACAAAACCGCCGTATCCGGCGAAAGTTTCTTAATATCGCCATGACTGGCGTAAATAAAAATTATGTGTCATATCTGGCACTTGCTCAGAGAAGAGGTGAGAAATATTATGATAAAACGAACAATTAGCGGTATGATTGGGAAAGGCTCTCTGGCTCATAACAGGAGAGAGTTTTTCGCAGAGAATGTAGAACCGGACAGAGTACAATTAAATATTTGTTACCAGAATGAAAATCTGAAGGAAGTCTATAAAGAGTTATTTGATGATGCTGTGGGGAGATACAACATCGGAAAAAGAAAAGATCGGCAGATTACAAATTACTATGAAAAAATCCGGCAGGGAAAACAGGAAAAATTGTTCCATGAAGTGATTTTCCAGATTGGAAATCGAGAAGATATGGCTGTCGGAACAGCAGAAGGAGGTCAGGCTGTAAAAGTACTGGATGAGTATGTAAAGGACTTCCAGAAACGGAATCCAACGCTACGGGTATTTGGTTGTTATCTACATCAGGATGAAGCTACGCCACATCTACATATTGATTTTATTCCTTATGTAACTGATTGGAAAGGAAAAGGAATGGACACCAGAGTTTCGCTGAAACAGGCATTAAAAAGTCTTGGATTTCAAGGTGGGAATAAGCATGATACTGAGTTAAACCAGTGGATGAACCATGAAAAAGAAGTTCTGGCAGGGATTGCAAAACAACATGGCATTGAATGGGAACAGAAAGGTACTCATGAGGAACATTTGGATGTTTATAACTTCAAGAAGAAAGAACGAAAAAAGGAAGTACAGGAGCTGGAGCAGGAGAAAGAGTATCTAACTGCAGAAAATGAAGAACTGACAGCACAGATTGCGGAATCCAGAGCAGATATCCAGATTTTAAAAGACGATAAGGAACAGGCAATTAGGGAGAAGCAAGAAGCAGAACAAAGGGCAGAGGACGTAGAAAAAGAACTAAAAAGTCTGGAAGATCGACGGAATGTGCTACAACCAATTATGGATAATGCCAGTAAGGAAATAAAAGAATATGGAATGATTAAGACGTTTTTACCGGAGGCAGGAACATTTGAACGTGCAGTACCTTACAGGGAGAATAAAATCAAGCCATTGTTTATCAAGATGAAAAATCAGATTGCTGCATTAGCTGGAAAGGTTGTAGAACTTAACAAAATGGTAGAAAGTTGGAAAAATAAATATCAAAAATCTGTTGAGGAATGTGATAATATCCAGAAACAGTTAGACGATGTACGTAAGGAAAATGGAAAATTATCAAATGATAATCAACGTTTACAGGAGACTTCGGACAGATATGACAGAGTGGTGCGTATTCTGGGAACAGAAGTTGTAGAGGATGTAGTGCAGCAGGATATTAAAGAACAAAAGGAATTGGAAGAGCAGCGTCGAATGGAACAAATGCCAAAGGGAAGCGTTCTGAAACAGTTGGAATGGGCAACTCAAAAGAGCCAGATTGAAAACCAACAACGTAAGAAAAATAAAACAAAATACAAAGGATTGGAGATTTAGACTATGAAAAAACAGATTTATGATGAGAAAAATGGAATGAGCTATACGTTGCATGGAGATTACTATTTGCCGGATCTGGTTTTAAGAGAAGAAGAACCGACATATGGAAAATATGGAATGTTACGAAAGCAGTTCTTAAAAGAACACAGATCAGCAAGATATCAATACATGTTATTGACCGGAAAATTGAATGAACATCTGAATCAGATCGATCAGGAAGTCAGAGAACAGGTGGAAATGCTTATGAAACAGATGGTAGAAAAACAGGGTGTAACTGAAGAATTAAAGGTACAGGATCAGATGAAGTGGGTTAGGTTAATGAATAATATAAAAGCCAGTGCAGAAGAGATTGTATTGAAAAACCTGGTATGTGTGTGATTGTAAGTGACAGTCGATAAGATTGCCCTTTTACACTTTTGTATATATTAGAATAGCACTTTAGAAAGCACTATGGTAAAATAAAGTGAAGGTAAATCGAAAGTTACCGAATTAAGTTAATCGTGCCATATGGCTTGGTTATCAAAACAAAGATAAAAACGCAACGTGCATCTTTGATGTGCCAGAGCCGGTAGGTAGCCCGGCCGTCCTATGTAAATAGGGTAAGTAACCTGCCCCTCCGGGTTGTCCATTCTTTGCCCAATAAATTTTAGGAGGGATTTTTATGGACAAAGTAAATGGAAAACTGACGGTATATTTTGAAGAACCATTTTGGGTAGGTATATTTGAGCGTATTGAAGATGGAAAATTATCTGTGGCAAAGGTAACATTTGGTGCAGAACCAAAAGATTATGAAGTGCAGGAATATGTTCAAAAATACTATTTTGGTTTGAAATTCAGTCCAGCTGTTGAAGCTATTGTAAAGGATATAAAAAGAAATCCGAAACGGATGCAGCGTGCAGCAAAAAAACAGATACTGGAAACTGGCATTGGCACAAAATCGCAACAAGCGTTGAAATTACAACAGGAACAGAACAAGCAGGAGCGTAAAGAAAAAAAAAGAAAGAAAAAAGAGGCGGAAGAACAGCGAATGTTTGAACTAAAACAGCGAAAGAAAAGAGAAAAGCATAAGGGACATTAAAAGTCCTTTGGGCTTTTTCTCAAATTCGGGATTTGAAGGTATAAACAATGAGGAAATGTGAAAAGTGTGGAGCAAGTATGAAATTAGATTTAAGACTTAAAGTTAATGGCGGTGGCTATGGGATGGTTGTTCGTGTAGATGAAAAACAAAAGGCGACAACTATAGATGATGTTAGAGTTGCAGTCTGCCCAGAATGTGGCTATACAGAAATGTATTTAGAGGATTTAACGAAATTGAAATCTTAAAAGACAACTTTCAGATTTTTAGAATTAAGAAAAACGGAATTTAGGGAGGGGTCTATAATTGAAATTAGCAGATTTAGCAACAGGTTCTGATTGGATAGTGTGGATTGTCTTTGTAATATTTGCTGTACTTTCTATAGTTTTACTTTCTGGACACGGAAGCTGGTTTATTTCTGGATATAATGCAGCTTCAAAAGAAGAAAAGAAAAAATATGATGAAAAGAAGTTATGCAGAACAATGGGAGTTGGAATGTCTATTATAGCAATTCTTGCATTAATTATGGGCTTGCTTGAAAATATTTTGCCTGCATTTTTTGTATATATTGCATTGGGAATCATTGTAGTTGATGTCGTGGTTATTATCATTTTAGAAAACACACTATGCAAAAAGTAATAACTTCTGGTTTGAGGAATTGACTGAAAGGAAGGCATTATATGTTCTATATTTATATTATTTTTGACTTTGCAATGGCAGTGATTATGCTTTTATTTGGAATATGGTTTTATAGGTCAAAGGGACAAGCATCTAAATTCTTGTCTGGTTATAATATGAAATCAGCAGAAGAACGAAAGAAATATGATGAAAATGCTATGTGTAAGGTGTATGGGAAAAGAATGATATTTATGTCAATTCCTTTTATTGCAGGAATGATTATAGGCATTTGGTATCCGGAAATCGGTTGTTTAATTGCATGGGCGATATGGTTTGTTATGTTTATTCAGTTGCTTATAGACAGACATAAAAGAGAAAGTTAATTTATAGAGGAATAGAATGTTTTCGAGGTGAAAATACCGTTGATTTGTTTTAGACATACGATGTCTAGTTGAAAATTAGCGGATTCTCGTTTTATGTCGTGGTAATTTTGGTATATATTGGTAAGCTGTAAGTGGAAGAGAGGTAGAGACATGGATACAAAAAAGATTGGAGCTTTTTTAAAGCAATGTCGTAAAGAAAAGAAGCTTACACAAGAGCAGCTTGCTGAAAAGTTTGGAGTATCTGCAAGAACAGTTTCCAGATGGGAAACAGGAATAAATATGCCAGATCTCAGTATACTTGTTCAACTTGCTGAATATTACGATGTTGAGATGAGAGAGCTCCTGGATGGAGAAAGGAGCCAGACTATGAATAAAGAGATGAAAGAAACACTGGACAAAGTTGCGGTGTATGAAGAATGGGTGAAACAAAAAGCATTAAAGGCTGGAAATCTTGCATTTGCATCAATGTTTGTGATTAGTGTGTTAGCGATTATTATTCAGATGTTATTAACGGTGGATATTCGCTTGGTTTTAGGAGAGACAGCAACTGCTTTGGTAGGAGGAATCCTGTACGCCTCTATTATGGTGTACAATGGAATATGGGATAAATGTTTGCCAAAAAGTGCTACTAGATGGCGAGATTTTTTCACCAGTGTGATATTTGCAGGAATTTTTACCGTCATCTATGGTGTATGCTTATTCAGAATGGGAGCTACAGAAACACAGATAACACGATTAGCATTGGGATTTCTGATTGGTATTACTATTGTGGCATTTATTATTCTTAGGCTCTTGGCATTTATTAATCGAAAAAGAAACCAGAATTCGTCAAATGTTCAGGAGAAAAAGGAAACTTCCCTATCTAAGGTAGAATGGACAAAAATTTATAATGCACAGAATATAGTAGAGACAGAACAACTTGTAGAAATGTTAAAGCAAAATGGAATAGCAGCTTTTTCACAGGAAGCAGGTGCGAATGTTGCAATGCATGGGGCACCTGGATTTGGAATATATGGTGTGGATATATTCGTGAAAACCGATGATGCAGAGAAGGCAGTACAGCTGATTAAGGAGATTAATAACCAAGAGAATGAAGAAAATTTTTGACATTTTCACACATGCGTGCTAATATGATTATAGATAAAGAGTGCTACCGATAGACGGTTAGTCCACATACTTAATTGATTAAAAATAACCGTTCAGTTTGCGAGGCTGGGGCGGTTATTTTTGTGTCTTGTTATTATCTTTGCCGAATGTGTATCCGGCACAAAAGCAGGTGATGCCGAAGCTCACGACTGCAATAAAGTCCACAATACTCATTGGCTTAGCCCTCCTTTCCAGTGGATTCTCTTTCGAGTTTCTATGTAATCAGAGGGTCACAGTCCCTCTGCTGAAGGACTAACCGCCTACCGTTATGATAGCACCCATGTTTCGATTATAACAGTCAAGGTGGGAATCTGCAACCGGAAAGTTGACAGCTCATGAAAATCTGGCTGTGATACTGTTATGATACTATTTCTGTTCGTTATTGGAAAATTTCTGTGTTAAAAGTTCATCTCGTTTACGGATTCGTGTCTCAAAATCCAGTTCTTCAATTTCTTTATGGGTGACAGGTTTGGAAGTGTAGTATTCCAACGTCTGCTTTTTCCACATATCAAACATATCTTTGCCTGTGAAATAAGATTCCAGGCTTTCTCTGTTCTCCTGCAGATCAGCAAGAAAATTACACATATCTGCGTTTAAAGAATGTTCCGGATTATTTCCATAAAAGCGAAGTCCGGCATACCATTTCTGTGTTTCTGTTTCTATATCACCGGGAAGTTTATTATTTATATCCAGTTCATACCAGAGTTCATTGGATTCATGATTGATGAGAGAATGGAATCTGCTATCAAACAGACTGGTGCGAGAGTGCTTATTTTAGATCCGATTCAGGCATACCTTGGAGGAACAATGGATATGAACCGGGCAAATGAAGCAAGGGATATGACAAAAAGATTGAGCTTGCTGGCAGAAAAGTATAAATGTGCAATTTTATTAATCGGACACATGAATAAAGCTGGGGGAAATAAAGCTGCACATAGAGGAATGGGTTCGATTGACTTTTTTGCGGTAGCCAGGAGCGTATTACTGGTATGAAGAATAGAGGGAGAATCGGATTTAATAGCAGTGGTTCAGATTAAAAATAATCTGGCTGCATTTGGGCATTCCAAAGCATTTCACCTGACAGAAACAGGATTTGAGTGGATAGGTGACTATGAAATCACAGCAGATGAGGTGCTTGGTGGAATTGCCCCAAAGGTAAATAAACTGGAACAGGCAAAGAAGATGCTGAGGGAACTGGCAAAAACATCAGCTTCTGTGCAAAGCAGTGAAATCTTTGATAAGGCAGAAGAGTTGAATATTTCTAAAAGAACACTGGAAAATGCAAAAAAGGAACTTGGAATTAAGGCAAGACGAATCGGTAATTCATGGTATTGGGATTTAGATAAAGTTAAGCCGGAATAAATTAAGGGTGCAACATTGCAGAGTATGAGAAAAACGGAATGAGTTATACGTTGCATGGAGATTACTATTTGCCGGATCTGGTTTTGAACGAAGCAGAACCGACATATGGAATGTTACGAAAGCAGTTCTTAAAAGAACACAGATCAGCAAGGTATCAGTATCTGTTATTGACTGGAAAACTGAATGAACATCTGAACCAGACAGATCAGGAAGCCAGAGAACAGGTGGAAATGCTTATGAAACAGATGGCAGAAAAAAAGGGTGTAACTGAAGAATTAAAGGTACAGGATCAGATGAAGTGGGTTGGGTTAATGAATAATATAAAAGTTAGTGCAGAAGAGATTATATTGAAAAACATGGTATATGTGTGAGTGTGATAGAAGAGATCGCGTTACTGTTCACATGCCACTGTCCCGCGAGGTGTTTTGGCATAAATATGCCAAAATCCCGAGACATACAAGCCAAA
>NZ_JAJDML010000287.1:0-201 GCF_020594215.1 Blautia sp. DFI.1.216 | reverse complement strand
TGTGGGAATATGATTGACAGAGATTTCCAGGCATCTATAAATCTCAAGACTTATGGAGAACAATTTGCAAGCTGACACTGAAACGTTAATGCAAATATGTACGGATACGTTAGTCCGGAATTTACGCCTATGGAGAGTACAGGAACTTGTGAGTAGATTGATATTTATATCATCAAAAGCATACTCGTTGAAGTAGGAATG
>NZ_JAJDML010000286.1:0-202 GCF_020594215.1 Blautia sp. DFI.1.216 | reverse complement strand
ATAAAAAAATTTATCCTGCAAGATTGTTTCAAGAATCAACTTGTCGGCACACTAGCAGGGACAAGTTTTCTGTATACAGATAAAAGAAGGCATAAGACAGAGAGAGGATTTTTATAAAATGAAAAATTATGAAGACAAAATATATTCTTTAGGATAATAAGCGGGAATCCTCGGCAATTCAATTACCGAGCCTGCAAATAAA
>NZ_JAJDML010000285.1:0-204 GCF_020594215.1 Blautia sp. DFI.1.216 | reverse complement strand
GACATATCCCCTACCATATGAAAGTTTGTTTTTATCTATATTAAATATATCTTTTCCCATATAAATATTATACCATATGTATTGGTTTATGTAAACATTTGTTCTGTTGTTTTGTAAAAAAATTTGCGCGTCTAACTCATCACTGGAAGTAAACTTAAATGAAAAACTAAATTCCGGTTTTGGACCAAATGCAAGAGTAAATTC
>NZ_JAJDML010000284.1:0-208 GCF_020594215.1 Blautia sp. DFI.1.216 | reverse complement strand
TCAGCATTACTTTTATGGCTTTTACCATCTGTTTCCTCCTGTATCAGTTCACGGATAAGTTTCTTAGCTTTATTCGCTGGTTTTCCCTGTAATTTACAACTGAATACTGTGATTATCTGAACCAGATCCTCAACAAGTTCCTGCTGTTCGGATTTTTCAGTATTATCAATAATCTCAATCTCACAATTATAAAGTGAAGCGATATATT
>NZ_JAJDML010000283.1:0-208 GCF_020594215.1 Blautia sp. DFI.1.216 | reverse complement strand
CTGCATTTTTATTTCTCCCTGATAACTCTTTTCTCAGATTCTGTTGTTTTTTCTATTACCCATGGCTATATTTTAGCACATATAGTGCCAGAAGTAAACATGTGTTCTTTCTTTGAGTAAAAAATTTGCGCGTGGAGTTAAAGATTTTAATAAACTTAAATGAAAAACTAAATTCCGGTTTTGGACCAAATGCAAGAGTAAATTCCAT
>NZ_JAJDML010000282.1:0-209 GCF_020594215.1 Blautia sp. DFI.1.216 | reverse complement strand
AGTGGTTCCAAACTACGTGACTGCGTGAAGTATCCTCCTATTGGTACGCTTACTGACCTAACGGAGGACGACCTGGCTGGTGATAATGAATTGATCCCTGAAAATATCAGTAACTTGAACGACCCCTTCTACAATATTACCAACGAGTATAAGAAGCAGTCCAAGCTCAATAATACCTATAATGTTGCTTTAATATGGGACGTTATTAA
>NZ_JAJDML010000281.1:0-209 GCF_020594215.1 Blautia sp. DFI.1.216 | reverse complement strand
CAACAGTACCGCTTGAAATCATCTCCTTTGCAAATTTTCGCGCAGAACCATTTTCGCCGGAATAATATATATTAACAACTATACTCATTATACTTTCCTCCAAATTCCGATTGAACAAAATCGCTGCGCGATGGCCTGCCAAGGCTGTGGCGCGGTTTTATTTTTATTAAAAAAGCAGTGGAATTACTTTCCATAATCCGTTATTGTTA
>NZ_JAJDML010000280.1:0-209 GCF_020594215.1 Blautia sp. DFI.1.216 | reverse complement strand
CGCAGATTCCAGAGGGAACATGGCTCTGCGCAGACACAGGGAAGATGGGCATATACGAAACGTCTGAACACAGAACTGGGTAAAAAGACTGCAGGTGCGATTGTAAGATATGCGGAAGAAAACCATGCAGATGTGATCGTGTTCGAGTATCTGGAGATGCAGGGGAAGATATCGGGAAAGAAAAAACAGAAACTGCACCTGTGGAGAAA
>NZ_JAJDML010000279.1:0-212 GCF_020594215.1 Blautia sp. DFI.1.216 | reverse complement strand
GGAGGTACTTCATGCGAAAGCAGTTGAAGACAAGTTCGAAAAGAGTTTGGAAACGAATTCGAGTAGGCTTGTCGTTCGTTATGTTTTTGTAAATGGCCTCGTCAAACGGTGGAGAGAGTCGCTAGGTGATCGTCAGATCTGCCTAGTCTCTATACAGCGTGTTTAATTGACATGGGTTGATGCGTATTGAGAGATACAATTTGGGAAGAAAT
>NZ_JAJDML010000278.1:0-213 GCF_020594215.1 Blautia sp. DFI.1.216 | reverse complement strand
GGATTCTGTGTTACAGTACCAAAGCTACGATCTATTTCCGATTGAGGAATGGGCCATACCAAATGTTTATTGATATCGAAGTTGATACCTTTGTTCTGTAGCTCTTTAAGGTTGCTCGTTTCATACTGATCCGTTGATTCATACATATTGTAACGAACAAAACTTCCATTCGGACCGAACAAACCAGCTATAACGGGTTGATTAGTGACCGGA
>NZ_JAJDML010000028.1:0-48882 GCF_020594215.1 Blautia sp. DFI.1.216 | reverse complement strand
ATCCCACAAATTGTGACGCACATCTTGCAGAAAGCCTTTTTCAGACACGCTCTAGAATGCAGTAAATAAATATTTTCAGAGAGACTGGGTAAATATATGGAAAATGTGATTCGGAAACTGTATGGTATGTATATGGATAATGACAATAGAGAAAAAAATGAAATGTCAGTAATGCATGATGATTTATGTAAAGAGAAAAAAGAGAAGGCATACCAGTGCTATCAGAAATTGAGAGTTCAACTGACAGATGAGCTTGCTGAAGAACTGGATGAACTGATGAATAAACATATGGAAATATATCCACAGGAGCTGGAAGAAAGTTTTGCCATGGGATTTAAAACAGGGGCAAGGCTGATGTGCGAGATTTTCAGTGAAGAAACAGAATGATTGTAAAGCAGATATGGCAATTCTCCAGATAAAGTATGATTTTAGAGGATTGCCATAGGTTTGATAAGTGGGTCTGACATATAATTTTTGATAACATGATCAGGATAATTTATGGTTGTTGAACGTTATCAGAAATTGTGAGGTTGTCAGACGTAATTTCATTCAGGAGATATTCTATAGTATGCATATGTTCGTTCATAACTTTTTCTGCAAGAGGTGCATCATTATTGGTTATTGCCTGAACAAGCCGAGTGTGCTGGGAATCAATCTCCGGTGCATCGTTATTTTTCTGCATAAGATAGGAACGTATTCCAACGATCATATTTTCAGTAATCTGTGCAGAGGCATTTAATACACTCAGTATTAATGGATTGGCAGAAATCTGAGCAATTTTCAGATGCAGATCACGATCCAGATCACCGCGGATTTTTTCATCCTGAGTGCTGTCCAGTCTGGCAATGATAAGCTGGAGTTCAGCAGCATCCAGCGGTGTACAGTTTTGGGCGGCGAGAAAAGCAGCTTTGCTTTCCAGTGCGCCTCGAAGCTGCAATGCATCCTGAATTTTGCTGTTGTACATTTGAAATATGATAGACAGAGGTTCAGTAAGACAGCTGTGAAGATCAGTTGCAATATAATTGGCACCGCCATGTACGCTGACAGTAATCCCGAGCAGGGAAAGAGCCTTCAGGACTTCTCGTAATGCTGGTCTGGAGATTCCGAATTCTTCTGCCAGAATACGTTCAGCAGGAAGTGCATCGCCGGGTTGTAATTCTCCGTTTTGGATATTTTCGATAATTTGTTTCAGAACATCGTTGAATGTACTGGTTTTATCTATTTTTCTAAACATTTATTTTCCTCTTTCCTGGTACATCGTTTCGTAAATAACTATACCAATCGCGTAAGATGCGGATTCGAGTGTGCAGCTCTATATCAGATAACTGTTCCGCAGAGATTTCTTTGATTATTAAATAGTTACATACATCTAATATTATAACGGATTGAAAGGGAGATGCAACTGATTCCTACAAAATTTCTAAAAGTGTAAAATTTTTGTGTTGCTGAGAACGGAGTGAACAGTAACAAATTTTTGCAGTTTTTTTATAAATTTTATAATTATATTAGAAATTAGACAAATTTCTCTCACATTTATAGGTTATGATATTTACATCTTAAGGAAATGACGTACCTTAAGAGAAAATCTTTCCTTTCCCTAAAAAGTGTAAAATGAACGTGAATCACCGCTTAGCCGACAAGATCGACGGAGAAGCGGTGATTTTATTATGTCACTGAAGCAGGATTCTTTCTTATAAACCTCTGTAACGATTAAGACAGGCATAAATTTCCTGAATACGGGGAGTAGCGTAACCACAGGAAATTTTTTGATTCTCCGTAAAAAAGGACAGACCATGTAAAGAGAGATTTTTCCAGAGAAACTGCACAATCTCAGGCAGGGTACGTCTGCCGTCTGCCAGATGTTCAACTGCATATTTCAGCAGGAGACCTAAGGCAGCGGTCTGTTCTGCGTCAATAAGCTGTTCTGTATAGCGGAGATCAATCTCCTGTCTGCCGAGAGAGAAGCCATCTGTTCCGGAGATTCTGGTTTTCAGGCGCTCAGGTTTTGTGGCACCGGAATCGGAATGATTTCCACGACTGTTATGTCTGAGGCGCTTAGAAGATTCGGCAGGTCTGCTCATAATGCGATGGCTGTGCGGAAGCTGAAAATCAGTAACTGAAACAGCAGGCAGAGGATATTGGCTGCATAATTTTTTGACAGAAGTTGTAATATCTTTTGGAACGTAATTGTCCATCTGGATAATTGTATCTGCAATATGAAAGAATGCCCCGGAACTTCCGGCAACAAGAATTGTAGAAATCCCTGCTTTTTTATAAAGATCTTCTGCACGCTCCAGAAACGGAGTGATCGGCTCTTTCTCACGCTGAATAACCTGCTGCATGAAAGCATCGCGAACCATGAAGTTAGTTGCGGAGGTGTCTTCGTCAAGAAGAAAAAGGTGGCTTCCGGCTTCCATGCTTTCTACGATACCGGCTGCCTGGGAAGTGCTTCCACTGGCATCCAGTGTAGAGAAACAGCGGGTATCTTTCTTGTTTGGAAGATCATTTATAAACATGGAAATATCCACATCCTTGATAAAACGGCCATCTTCTGAACGCAGTTTGACAGCAGTTGCATCTGTGATCACGTATTCACGTCCATCTCCGGGGATATGATTGTATACACCAAGTTCAAGTGCATTCAGAAGCGTGGATTTGCCATGATATCCACCGCCTACGATCAGAGTGATTCCCTTTGGAATCCCCATGCCTGTGATTTTTCCTTTATGGGGAAGATTTATGGAAATGCGCAGACTGTCCGGAGAAGTAAAGGGAATGGAAGCTTTCATAGGGCGGGAGGAAATACCGCTTTCTCTTGGGAGGATGGAGCCGTCGGCTATGAATGCGCAGAGATTTTTTGCGGGTAGCGTCTGACGGATAAATTCCTGATCCTCTGCAAGCTCTATATAATTCTGTAATTCCTTTGCATTAAGGCTGGAATAGAAAAAGGATTTTTGAATGCATACAGGCAGAAAATCAAAAAGGATTTTCTCCAGTTCAGTGGCATTGATCGTGCGGCCATTAGCAGGGAAGCCCACAAAAAAGCGGGCGGTTATGCCTTTTTCTGTTATTTCACAGGCTGTCCGGGAAAGAATCTCCTGACCACAATGACTGACAGTGAGCAGGCCGCTTTTGCCGGAGCCTTTTGCACGAAAGCTGTACTGACTGACCTGTTTTTCAAACTGACGTGTAAGATAGTCGCAAAGAGTAGTCCCGGTAAGTGTATCTTTATAATATTCGACGGGAAATCCGGCATCTCTGTGTGAAATCTGAATGCTGACATGAGAGGGAGAAGCAAAAGGATCTCCCTGCACATGGTCGATGGACAGAATATAATTTCCAAAATGATACAGACCTTTCAGCCCTTTATATGCCGGATAACTTTTGCGGTTTATGGAACGAAGCTGCTGACGCAGTTCCTCTGAATTTTTCATGACAGAACCTCCTGGTATTGCAGATATTTTTATAATAATCCTCGCAAATAATGAATTTGAGAGGAGAAACATTAACCTGCCATCAACTATAGCGGAAATGAATCATAATGTCCACTGACAAATAAATATTAATCATATGGAAAATTTTCAGAGGATGTTTTATAATGAAAAACAGGTAATTGTTCAATATCATTACATAATAGCGAACTGATGAATAGTTACCGTTATCAAAGCAATACTATGAATGACAGTCATAAAGAAAGGCGGAACAGTAAATGGAACGTAGAAATGCATGGCTTTCTTATACAGAAGCAGAAGAAAAAGAACTGGAGCAGGTTGCAAAAGCGTATCGCAATTTTCTTAATGTGGGAAAAACAGAGCGTGAATGTGTGACGCAGATCATCAGAGAAGCACGGGCAGCAGGTTATGAATCTCTGGAAGAGAAGACTGCGAAGGGTGAGAAACTGAAAGCAGGAGATAAAGTTTATACAGTCGGAATGAAGAAGATCATTGCACTGTTTCATATCGGACAGGATGATATTTCTGAGGGAATGAATATTCTGGGAGCACACATTGATTCTCCACGTCTTGATGTCAAACAGAATCCATTATATGAGGATACGGATCTTGCATATCTGGATACCCATTATTATGGTGGTGTTAAGAAATACCAGTGGGTGACTCTTCCCCTGGCAATCCATGGCGTAGTGGTAAAGAAAGACGGAAGTACAGCAGAAGTAAATATCGGTGAGGATGAGGATGATCCGATCGTATATATCACAGACCTTCTGATCCATCTTGCAGGAAAGCAGATGCAAAAAAAAGCGACAGAAGTGATCGAGGGAGAGAATCTGGACATCCTGATCGGCAGCAGACCACTGAAAGACATGGAAGATGATAAGAAGAAAGAGGCAGTAAAACAGAATGTATTGAATATCCTTAAAGAGAAGTATGATATGGAAGAGGAAGATTTTCTTTCTGCAGAGCTGGAGATCGTACCGGCAGGAAAAGCAAGAGAGTGTGGTCTGGACAGAAGTATGATCGCTGCTTATGGACAGGATGACAGAGTGTGCGCATATACTTCTCTGCTTGCAATGCTTGGGATGGACACCCCGAAACACACTTCCTGCTGTCTGTTTACTGATAAAGAAGAGATTGGAAGCGTAGGTGCAACCGGTATGCAGTCACGTTTCTTTGAGAACGCAGTGGCTGAACTTCTGGATGTAATGGGATGCTACAGTGATCTGAGATTGAGAAGAACTCTGAAGAATTCCAGTATGCTTTCCTCTGATGTAAGTGCTGGTTATGATCCGGCTTATGGGGAGGCATTTGAGAAAAAGAATGCAGCTTATCTTGGAAGAGGTATCGTATTAAATAAATTTACCGGAGCAAGAGGTAAATCCGGCTCGAATGATGCAAATGCAGAATACGTGGCAAGAGTCAGAAATATTTTTGACAGCCATGAAGTTGCGTTCCAGACAGCTGAACTTGGTAAAGTTGATGTAGGCGGAGGCGGAACAATCGCTTATATCGCAGCGCTTTATGGAATGGAAGTCATTGACAGCGGTGTGGCAGTGCTCAGTATGCATGCACCATGGGAAGTGACAAGTAAGGCAGATATTTACGAAGCTAAGAAAGCATATAAGGCATTTCTGCTGGAAGCATAAAAAGTCAGGCAGATGCGGAATAAAAATATGAAGAAATCGTGGAAGCTGTATCGTTTCTGATAACAGAGACTTGCAGATTCCGCAGATAAGGGCAGAGCTTTTGGAAAACTGAAGCGCTGCCCTTTTAACATATAAGTGAGGTTATGATTGTAAAAGGTATTTCTGATATCTTACGAAAGACAGGTTGCGATTCTGTAAGATCTGGATTGGAGCAGGATATTTAATAGACAGGAGGGAAAGATGGAGGAAGCGCTGATCAGAGTAAAAGATTTGTGTAAAATATATAATCCCGGCGAGAATGAAGTACGGGCGCTGGATCATATTAATCTGGAAATTAATAAGGGTGAGTTTGTTGCTATTATCGGACAGTCAGGTTCGGGAAAGTCTACATTTATGAATATGCTGGGTTGTCTGGATGTGCCTACATCCGGCGAATATTTTCTGAATGGAACTGATGTGTCCACAATGGAAGATAATGAACTCTCAGAAGTCAGAAACCGGGAGATCGGATTTATTTTTCAGGGATTTAATCTGATCTCAAATCTGACTGCAATTGAAAATGTGGAACTACCGCTGGTTTACAGAGGGGTAGACAGAAAAACGAGACATAAGCTGGCAGTAGAGTCACTGACCATGGTAGGGCTTGAGAAACGTATGGATCACAGACCAAATGAAATGTCAGGAGGACAGCAGCAGAGGGTGGCTATTGCAAGAGCAATCGCGGCCCAGCCACCGGTGATCCTGGCAGATGAACCTACAGGAAATCTGGATTCTGCATCCAGTAAGGAGATTCTTCAGATTCTTAAAAGTATGCATGAGCAGGGAAAAACGGTCATATTGATCACACATGATAATGGGATTGCTGCTCAGGCAAGGCGTGTAGTCAGAATTATGGATGGAAAGATAGAGTCAGATTTTATCAATAAAAACTATGGGAAAGAAGAATATATAAAAAATCAGCTGGATGCATAAACCCGGTTACAAGGAGACAAATATTATGAAAAAAAAGAAAAGTAAAAAGAAAATTATTATTGGAGCAGCGGCTGTTCTCGTTGTTGCCGGCGGAGTTACAGTAGCAGGTCAGAGGAATTCCACAGAAAATCAGATCCCGCAGGTTCAGGTGGTAATTGCAGAGAAGGGTGATGTTGAGGAAATTGTAGATGCTACAGGAACAGTGGGAAGTGAAGAGGAGAAGACCTATTATTCTCCTGTAAATGCAGAGCTGAAAACGGTTTCTTTTGCCCAGGGAGATGTGGTGAAAAAGGGAACAAAACTGATCGAGTTTAATACAGAGGATCTGGAGAAAGATAATCGGAAAGCAGAACTGAATCTGAAATCAACAAAGTATGATACAAAGGATACAAGAAATAAATCTGACAAAGCAGAGAAGAAGCAGAAGGATGCCAAAAAGAATGTTCAGGAGCTTGAGAAGAAAATAAAGGATAAAAAAGCTTATGTCTCGTCTCTGAAATCACAGATTTCAGCGGCAGCAGCAGCGGCACAGCGTGAAGCGGCAGCTCAGGCATCCGCACAGGCAGCAGCTCAGGCTCAGGCACAGCAGCAGGAAGCTCAGGCAAAAGCCCAGGCAGAGGCAAAGAAACAGGAGGAAATCCAGAGTAAATATCAGGCCGCACTTTATACATACAAGACGGAGACTCTTCCGCAGTACCAGCAGCAGCTCTCAGATCTGAATGCACAGTATAATCAGGCACAAAGCGATTATAATCAGGCAGACACCACATATCAGATGGCATTTGCAACATGGCAGGCAGACCCTTCAGATGAGAATACACAGGCTCTGGATAATGCGGAGGCTGCAAGAACACAGGCACAGCTCGCAATGCAGCAGGCACAGCAGACTTATAATGATCTTAAGCAACAGACACCGAAAATGCCGGTACTTTCTGATTTCACAGAAAGCAGTGCAGATTACTCATGGGGAATTTCAGACGGTTCAGATGCAGATGACAGCGATGGGGAAGATTCTTCCTCCTACGGATATGATTACAGTGGAAGTGATGGCGGGACAGTAACTGCGGATACTTCTGCTCTGGAAAGTGCACTTGAGACAGCAAGCGATGAACTTGCAGAGCTTCAGTCAGATCTGGCTTCTGAGAAAGCTATCGCAGAGGCAGATTCCACAAGCCTGACAAAAGAAGAAAAAGAGAAACTGAAAGTAACAGATAATCTTTCCGAACTGGACGCAAAATCAGCCGAGGAGCTGGTGAAGGAAGGAAAGAAAGGAATCACCGCGGAATTTAACGGAATCATATCCAAGGCAGATATTAAGCAGGGAGCAGCAGTTACTCAGGGTATGGAACTGTTTACTATTGAGAATACAGACAAGGCAAGTGTGGATGTGACTCTCTCTAAATATGATTATAATACAGTGAAAGAGGGGCAGTCTGTTGAGATTACCTTGGGGGATAATACTTATCAGGGTACTGTAACAAAAATGAGTCATATTGCGGTGCAGAATGAAAAAGGAACGCCGGTCATTTCAGCAACAGTAAGCATTGATAATCCGGATGAAGATATTTTCCTGGGAGTAGATGCCAAGGTTAAGATTCATGCGGCTTCTGCGAAAAATGTGGTGACTCTTCCTGTGGAAGTGGTCAATATCGGAAAAGAAGGCTCCTTCTGCTATGTGATAGAAGATGGACTGGTGACAAAGAGAAATATTACCACAGGAATCAGCTCAGAGGATTATGTGGAAATTACGGACGGAATTAAAGAAGGAGAAGAAGTAATCGCAGATCTGGGTGATTACACAGAGGGAATGGAAGTACAGGCAGTTCCTGAACAGACAGGAGAGGATGCCGATGAGTAATCTGTATGAATATATCAAGATGGCAGTCCATAACATTATGGCAAATAAGGGACGTTCTTTTCTGACTATGCTTGGCATTATCATTGGCATTGCTTCTGTAATTGCCATTGTATCTGTGGGT
This sequence comes from Blautia sp. DFI.1.216, assembly GCF_020594215.1. Taxonomy (NCBI): domain Bacteria; kingdom Bacillati; phylum Bacillota; class Clostridia; order Lachnospirales; family Lachnospiraceae; genus Blautia; species Blautia sp. DFI.1.216. The sequence goes on along the minus strand of NZ_JAJDML010000028.1, from coordinate 40,830 downwards.
GAAGGAACCAAGAACCAGATGAACAGTGAAATTGATGATATCGGCGGCGGGCAGATTGCCATCAGTGTCAGCGATGAGGCACAGACAGATGAGGAGTGGATCACTGCGGATGATGTGGAAGCAATCCGGGCGGTAGACGGTATAGAAGGAGTAAATGTTTCGGATTCATTCAGTGGAGAAACTACCACAGGTAAGGGAAATTTTTCTCTTATGCTGACGGGTGAGGGACCGGATGCAAAGCTGTTAAATAATGCCACCATGAAGCATGGAGTATATTTCGGGGAAAATGAAGTTCAGGAAGCCAAAAATGTCTGTGTGCTTTCCGATGCAGATGCAAAAAGACTCTTTGGCACAGATGATGTGGTTGGAATGACTGTAGATGTCAATTGTTATGGACTGACCAAAAGTCTTCGTATCTGCGGGGTGACAACCCAGAAAGAAAATGGAACCTTTGTCAGTTATACTTATGAGGGAATGCCGGTGACTATTAATGTTCCCTATACTACAATGAATGAATTCACCGGTGTATCCGATTACTTTTTCTCAGTAACAATGCAGGCAGATAAGAGCTTAAACAGTCAGGATGTTGCTGACAAAGTGGTAAAACTGATGGAAAAAAGACATCAGTGTGCAGGAAAAGATTACTTTCAGGTACAGAGCTTTCAGGATATTATGAGCTCTATGAATCAGATGCTGGATATGGTGACTGCTTTTATCTCCTTTGTGGCGGGAATTTCCCTTCTGGTTGGCGGTATCGGCGTTATGAATATTATGCTGGTTTCCGTAACAGAACGTACCAGAGAGATTGGTATCCGTAAGTCACTGGGAGCGAAAACCTCTTCTATTATGATGCAGTTTCTGGCAGAGGCGGCAATTCTGACGGTGATTGGAGGGGTGATAGGAATTGTTCTGGGTGTGATTGGCGGATATGTGATCTGTTCAATCATAAGCAGCAGTATGGGAATGTCCATCACTCCGGGAATCAGCCTGAGTACAATTATGGCGGCGACTTTGTTTTCCTGTGCTGTGGGAGTATTCTTTGGAATTTATCCTGCGAAGAAAGCAGCAAAACTGAGCCCGATCGAGGCTTTGCGGCGGAATTAATGAAAACAGGACTGCGATGGTATTTTGGTGTTCTGATATCATTACAGAATAGTTGTAAATTGTTATAATTTTGCGAATCAAAAGAAAAAAATAAAAAATTCAAAAAAAGTGTTGACAAATGTTCCAGTATAGAGTAGAATACTCATTGTTGTGAGGGACACGAGATAAGAACTTCACAAGGATGTGCGTTTAGCTCAGCTGGATAGAGCGTTTGGCTACGGACCAAAAGGCCGGGGGTTCGAATCCTCTAACGCACGTAGAACCGCTAGAAATCAAGGCTTCTAGCGGTTATTTTTTTGATTGGCCAGTCCTGAAATTACTTCCATGAGAAGCGTTGGAAAATGTTCTGAAAGGAACTTTATAAAGGTTAGGCATGGACGTGGAAAAGGGCTATACAATAAATAAATGAAAAAGAAACGCTGGTTCCGGTAAATACCGGTTCCGGCGTTTCTTTTTATAATTTTCGGATCATTGCGCTTCCATGCAGATCGCATACAGGATCTGCAAACAGATGGTTTTTCAGACAGAATTCCCCGACCGCTTTTCGACATCCGGAAAACTGTGTACTGTACACATCGTGGATCAGGAGAACTCCTCCGGTGGCCAGGCGTTCATAGAACAGAGGAAGTGCGGCTGCAGTTGGAGCATAGAGATCTGCGTCCAGAGATACAAAACAAAAAGTTTCATCTGTGACATCGGAAAAGGTATCCGGAAACCATCCTTTGTGGATCACAGTACGTGTAGGATCAGGCATAACATGAAGAACAGAGTCAATATCAGTAGAAGAAAAATCACCTGTTTTGGCACGGGACAGATTACCGGAGGCTTCTATTGTGATATCCTTTTCTGAAAAGCCCTCAAAAGTATCAAAAAGATGGATTTTTCGGTCTGGAAAGGCTGCACTGATTAGGGAAGAAAATTCACCTCGAAAAACACCTAGTTCTGCAACATTTCCCGGAATATCCAATTGATAGATCTGCTCAGATAAAAGACGCATAACAGCAACCCGTGCGTCAAACATGCGAAGGACGGAGGGATCACGAAAAGGTCCGTGATAACCTAAGTTTTCCATCTGCTTTATCATAGAATTGCGCCGTTCTTCATCCAGAACTCCCAGGATGACCAGATCCGGGAGAAGTGCTGCTGCAGTATCCGGAGAACAGACTGGAATATTTCCAATATATGATCCGTGTTTATGGGGGTCATTATCAGCAAAGCACAGGAGCTGACAGGGACTGCTGAGAAGTCTTGCGGTCATTTGTCCAATTTGTCCGGCACCAAATATTACAGTTTTATATACTGATTTTGCCATCATTTTGATGTAGCCTTTCTGTCAGCGCGAACCTGGATCATCTGTCCTGTGATGGAGATGGCGATTTCAGCCGGTGTTTCTGCTTTGATCTCCAGTCCTATAGGTGAGATGATATGGTTTAAATCTTGTTCATTAATGTTGTATTCTTCAATCAGACGGCGAAATACAGCAGCTTTTTTTGCACGGCTTCCAATGACGCCTATATAACATGCAGGTGTAGCGAGAAGCTGTGCCTGTACAATGGTATCATAGGAATGTCCACGTGTCATGACGCAGCAATAATCAGCAGCTGTAATAGAAACATACTGGTCCAGATGGTTGAAATCACAAAGTATTGTTTCAACTGCTCCTGGGAAAAGAGCAGGATTTGTAAATTCCGGCCGGTCATCCAGGACAACACAGCGAAAATCAACGCTTGCAAGGATTGGGACAAGCTTTTGTGAGACATGTCCGCCGCCGAATACATAGACAGTTCCTGAGGTTCCAATCTGTTCAGAAAACAGATCATAATCTTCACTGTGATATCGGTGTGGCTTTGTAGACAAAGAAGATAATACAGAAGAAGGAACATTGGCAGTTCCGATGAGACCGCATGCAGGACTGTAGAGGCTCACACCGGAGGTGGTGAGAAGATCGCAGATCAGCCAGAAATCTTTTCGCTCTTCATAGAATTTTTCAGCAGTTTCCGTGATTTCCATAATAATCGGATCGTTATGATCAAGATACTGGAAAAAGGCCGTAACATCACCACCACAGATCATACCAATATTTTCAACATCTTTATGATTCAGCCGGAATTCATGCTCGCAGGATTCCTTTTTTTCAAGAATATCCAATGCCATACATTCAGCACGATATTCTACAGCTCCACCTCCGATGGTTCCGGAAATTCTGCCGTTTTTTCCGACCAGCATGCGGGAACCGGCACCTCTTGGTGTAGACCCTGAGGATGCTGTAACGGAAACAAGTACAAGATCGTTTCCCTCCAGGAATTGTTGTTTTATTGTCTGAAATAATGTTCTCATATAATAAAATACCTCCTAACTAAATTAAGTGATTTTTCTGCTCCAGTTGTGTACGTCTGCCCGCCTGAACTAAAGCGTGATATGGCAGAGTGATTGTATCATGTCCTGCAGTTTGCGGGCTTGTTCTAACTGCTGCTCATGAGCTTTGCGAGCTTCCGGACTTTTGCATTTACTCATGCTGTCGGCAAATCTTTTTTCTATGGTTACACGCTGTGTTTCCTGAATCAGTTTATCAGCCAGAAATACAATAGCTGCTTCATCCAGCGTGGCTTCCAACAGACCATGGTGCTGTGAAATGATCTGGCTGATCTCAGGATAACCTAACTGTAAGAAAAGTTCACCGCCTGTTTTCGCGTGATGCCTCTGAAGTCTGGCAATATCATGCAGAAGTGCACCGGAGCGAACAAGCTTCTGGTCAAAGATATAACCATTGGATTCCAGCATATTGCATAAACAACAGGCAAGTTCAGTAACAGCATCACTGTGAGCTTGTACATGACGGGGCAGAGAAACAGCATTGCGAAGCCTGAGACATAGTCCGTCATTTAATTCAGGATGAGGCAGTATATAACTGGGATCAGAGAAAGAAATATTATTTTTTTCATTCACTTCCAGATGATAGTAAGAGCCGCAGGGCAGACGAAACCGCTGCCTGCTGTACATATCAGAATGTAATGCATGTAAATAAGAAGAGATTACATCTGTATGAGTTACCACTGCAATATCACCTTCAGAAGCGCAAAGAATCTTATGAACTGCCTGCGAAAAGCGAAAACCAGATGCAGCAGGAGTTTCTGCTCCCGGGATCGGATGATCAGGGTTATTCCCACGCGCTTTATAAATGTCCGGCCATCTCTGGCGTATTTCATCAAAAGAAAGGCCATCCCATTCTCCCAGATTTCGTTCTGACAGATCAGAAACAATGATATGTGGAAGCTCAGGTGCCATATGGCCTGCTGTCTCAACTGCTCTTAACAAAGGACTGCAGTATACCCCTGATATTTTATCGGACAATTCTTCGTTAAGAAGGACTGCCTGCAGATGTCCAAGCATGGATAGAGAGAAATCTGTCTGTCCTACACAGTAAGAATGTTCATCCGGATACTGTGGTTTTCCATGCCGGACCAGATAAAGGTTACGCATTTAAAAACCCTCCGAAACATTCTTCAAATATTTTTTTTGAACAGGAACGTGTTTCTTCTGAAAAACGGGCATATCGTTTCAGAAATTCTTCGCCGTATGGTGTCAGTTCGCTATGGCTTCCCCTTGTACCGCCTTGGCTTCTGATGATCAGAGGTTCATGAAGCTGTGATTCCAGGGTATGGATCAGGTTCCAGCTGGTAGAATAGGAAATGTGCATGCGCTCACAGGCATCGCGGACAGATCCTGTTTCATGGATCAGTGTAAGCAGCGAATAGAGTTTTTCATCAAAAAAAACTTTTTCCCGGGCTAGCTGAATATGGATTTCAGAACGGATCAGACTCTGGTTGTGTATGCGGAGAAGTTCAGCATAATCCTCTGGTGTATCAGCATCATGAATAATACCGGGATCCTTTACATTAAGATAATACATGGGTTCCCCGCAGTTATCCACAGCACCTTTAAGTCCTGATTTTCCGTCATCACTTAGGATGGAATCAATCAGTGTGGAACGGATCAGAATGGGATGACCGGGATTGCCATTACAGACCGGAGTTACAAGGGGACGCCCCAGAGAGAGCATTTGAGTGACTGTCTGGGCTGTGAACAGCGGAACATCAACAGGTGTAAAGAGTACCGTATCCACTTTGTCTTTCAGATACTCAAGTCCGATTCGGACAGAATCAAACATATGAGTGTTTGCATAGTTCTCATTTCGAAGAAAGACTACATTATTGGAAGCCAGGTGGCATTCCAGAACATCTGCATGATATCCGGTTACCACTACTACTTTGGAGATTCCGGCCTGCCGGAAATTATTGATCACGCGCTGTGCGATGGAAATGGAGCCAAGCTGAAGCATGGGTTTAAAGTCTCCCATTCGTGATGATTTCCCCGCAGCCACGATGAGGGCGCCTGTCTGCATTTAGATACCTCCTTCTTTCAATGATATTATACAAATTTGATATTATTATAACATATAAAAGAATAAAAATAGTTAAAATTTTAAATAAAACAAAATAAAATTGTCTGCAATATATAAAATAGCCAACTATTAATTATTTGTAATTTGTATAATTGTGCAAAATTATGGTAGTATGGATATATAAAATAACGTGGACAGGAGAACTTTTTTATGGATAAGATTTTTGAGATTACCGCAAAAGAAGTTACTGTACAGGTAAAAGATGAGCGTACAGGGGTTGTATATAACCGGACGCTTCCCATCGATTATTATGAGAATGCAAATGTTTTAAAGCTCAGCGGTGAGAATCTGGACGGGAGCAGCTCTTCCATTGTTTTCTATTCCGCCAGAGGAATAGAGAGACTGAAAGATCTGACAGGCAGGGGAGCTGACCATGATTCGTGCGGAACACATAAGCCTGAAGATCAGTAAGATTGAAATGAATTTTTTTAAAAGGAGGAATGGGACATGATTAAAAAGACATTGAAGATTAATGGTGTTGAGAGAATACTTATTCTTGATAAGGATGAGACACTGGCGCAGGTGCTCCGTGATCACCTTCTTCTTACAGGATGTAAGATTGGCTGCGGTGAAGGTCACTGTGGAGCCTGTAATGTTATTATGAACGGAAAAGTCACAAGATCCTGTATCTACAAGATGAGCCGTGTTCCCGATCATGCAGAGATCACAACCATTGAAGGTGTGGGAACACTTTCTGATATGCATCCAATCCAGGTTGCATGGATGGCATATGGATGCGCACAGTGCGGTTTCTGTTCACCGGGATTTATTATTTCAGCAAAAGTGCTTCTGGACAATAATCCAAGTCCTACCCGTGAGGAGGTAAGAGACTGGTTTAACAAACAGCGTAATCTCTGCCGTTGTACAGGCTATAAGCCGCTGATCGATGCTACTATGGCTGCAGCAGCAGTTATGCGCGGCGAGATGACAAAGGAAGACCTTGTGTTCAAACAGACAGGTGATTCTATTGTTGGAACAAATTATATCCGTCCGTCAGCAGCACAGAAGGTAACAGGTACCTGGGATTTTGGTGCAGATGATGCATTAAAGATGCCATCAGGAACACTTCGCCTTGCTCTTACACAGGCAAAGGTTTCTCATGCAAATATTCTCAATATTGACACAGCAGAAGCAGAGAGTATGCCTGGTGTTGTTCGTGTTATCACAGCAAAAGATATTAAGGCAGCAGGCGGAACCAATAAGATCAATGGTCTTGTAATGCTTCCAAAACACAACAAGACAGACGGTTTCGAACGTCCTGTACTTTGCGATGAAAAAATCTTCCAGTTTGGTGATGCGATTGCCATCGTAGCTGCTGATACAGAAGAGCATGCAAGGGCAGCAGCAGAAGCAGTTAAAGTTGAGATCGAAGAGCTTCCTGCATATATGAATGCAATGGATGCCATCGCACCGGATGCGGCAGAGATTCATCCCGGTATTCCGAACGCATTCTTTGAGACAAACTGTATCAAGGGTCCTGATTTTGACTGGGACAGCATTCCGGATTCACAGCAGGTTGAGATCGAATCTTACTGTTCACGTCAGCCTCATCTTCATCTTGAGCCGGACTGCGGTTATGGTTACATTGACGAAGACGGTATGATAACTGTTCATTCCAAATCCATTGGTATCCATCTGCATATGCCTATGATCGCTGATGGTATCGGTGTGCCAATGGAGAACTTACGAATTGTTCAGAACCATGCAGGAGGAACCTTTGGTTACAAGTTCTCTCCTACAAATGAGGCTCTGATCGGCGCTGCTGTTAAGATCCTTGAACGTCCTGTGTCTCTGGTATTTAATCAGTTCCAGAATATTACTTATACAGGAAAGAGATCCCCTGCATTTATGAATATCAAGCTTGCAGCAGATGAAAATGGTAAGCTTCTTGCACTCTGGGGCAATAACTATGTGGATCATGGTCCATACTCAGAATTCGGTGATCTGCTTACAATGAGACTTTCCCAGTTTACAGGTGCAGGCTATGGAATCAATTCTATCCGTAACAAATCTACAACAGTGTTTACAAACCATGCATGGGGTTCAGCATTCCGTGCTTACGGATCTCCTCAGTCTTATATGGGATCTGAGATTGCGATAGATGTTCTGGCTGCAAAGATGGGAATCGACCCCTTCGATATCCGTGAAATGAACTGTTACAAAGAATCAGAAGGCAGTACGATCCCTACAGGTTATCCGCCTGAAGTATACTGTGAAGAAGAACTGTTCAAGACAGCTCGTCCACTGTATGAAGCAGCTAAGAAACGTGTGGCTGAAAAGAATGCAGCTTCTGATGGCAAGATCAAATATGGTATCGGTGTATCTCTCGGTGTATATGGCTGTGGTCTTGATGGTGTTGATACATCAAACGCATTTGCAGAGCTGAATCCGGATGGAACAGTTACAATGTATGCTGCATGGGAAGATCACGGACAGGGCGCTGATATGGGGGTTCTTGTATCATCACATGAAACACTTCGTCAGGCAGGAATCAGACCGGAACAGATCAAACTTGTTATGAATGATACCAAGACATGTCCTAATGCAGGTCCTGCAGGTGGATCACGTTCACAGGTTATGTCAGGTAATGCATGTCGTCTGGCAGCAGAAAACCTTGTGGCAGCCATGAAGAAAGAAGACGGAACCTTCCGTACTTATGATGAGATGGTGGCTGAGGGTCTTGCAACAAAATATGAAGGTAACTGGGTGACAACCTTCTGTGCAGATCATCCGATCGATCAGGATACAGCACAGGGTGATCCGTTTGCAACCTACATGTATACGATCTTCCTTCCGGAAGTTGCTGTTAATACAGAAACAGGTAAAGTTAAAGTTGAAAAATTCACCTGTGTGGCTGACGTAGGTACCATCATGAACAGACTTCTTGTAGAAGGCAACTTCTACGGCGGCCTTGTACAGGGTATTGGTCTTGCTCTTACAGAAGATTTCGAGGATCTGAACCATGATACTTCTCTGAAGAACTGTGGCATTCCGTATCCAAATGATGCGCCGGATGATATTGAACTTCATTTCAATGAAACATATCGCCCAAGCGGTCCTTACGGTGCTGCCGGCTGTGGTGAGGCTCCGCTGGATGCTCCTCATCCTGCAATCCTGAATGCGATCTACAATGCTACAGGCGCACGTATCACACGTGTTCCTGCCCGTCCTGAAAAGGTTCTTGCAGCATTAAAGGAACTTGAGAAATAACTGTCAGTATAATTTTATCATGTGATATAATAAGGGGAGACGGGAGACTGTCTCCCCTTTGGAAATGAAAGGAGTATCGGGTTATGACATATATACAGGAAAGAGGTTCCACTCATGTTTATCACGTAAATCGAATGTCAAAGGAAGAGATGGATCATATGATCAGCCTCTGTGTTCATGAACAGCCGGCGTACTGTGTTGCAGCCTGTCCTTTCAAAGCAGATACAAAAGAAATGCTGTTTTATGCTGCAAAAGGAAACTTTAAGAAAGCTCTGGCTATTTATGAAAAGATCACACCATTTCCCATGATCCTCTGTAACGGATGTACTGCACCATGTGAGGAAAAATGCAGACTCTGTGAGCTGGGTGATGGCATATCCATACGTGAAGTAGAGCGTGCCATTGTACGATATGGGGAACCTGGAAAACGGAGCAGTGTATTTCGTATCAGAAAGAAAAAAAAGGCTGTGATCTTTGGCTCAGGATTGTTCCCGCTGTTTCTTGCAGGGGAACTGGAAAAGAAGATGTATCCTGCAACCATTTACTGTCAGGAGAAAGATTATGAAGCCTATATTGCAGCAGCAGCTCCGGAGCTTTTGGAATCAGATCGCAAAAATGAGGTAAAACGTCTCAGTTCCATGGACCTTTCCTTTGAATTCGGATGCAGTCTTGACCTTCCGTTTATCAGAGCGAAAATGAAGGAGGCAGATGTGGTCTGTGCTTCAGAGGAGGTGGCCAAAAAGCTGGCTCCAGAGGAAACAGCAGACGCAGAGATCATGCTGAGAGAACAGGCGGGAATTGTCAGCGGTCCGGTCCGGTCTGTGATGGATGCAGCTTTTGCTGCAAAGAGAGCTGCCCTGACTGTAGACCTCCTTGTACAGAATCTTTCGCCCCACAGCAACAGAGGCAGTGAAGGAGCAGTTACCACCAGGCTCTATACAAATATGGACGGGATGAAAGGCTCCAAAAAGATTCCCTGCAGCACAGATGGATATTCAAAAGAAGAAGCTGTTGAGGAAGCAAAGCGGTGCATTCAGTGTCACTGTGATGAGTGTATGAAAAGCTGTGTCTATTTAAGGGAATATAAAAAGCATCCGGGTCTTCTTGCACGTGAGATTTATAATAATACCCAGATCATTATGGGAGATCACCAGATGAATAAACCGATGAATTCCTGTTCACTCTGCGGACAGTGTACTGTAACCTGTCCAAATGGGTTTGATATGAGCCAGGTCTGCAAATCTGCAAGAGAAAACATGGTATCTACAGACAAAATGCCTCTGGCACCTCATGAATTTGCACTGATGGATATGCTGTTCTCCAATTCGGAGGCTTTCTTATGCAGACCTCAGCCGGGATATGAAACCTGTAGATATGTATTTTTCCCAGGATGTCAGGCAGGAGCTATAGCGCCGGATGTTGTCACAGAGGCATATGAGGATCTGTGCAGGAGGACAGAGGGCGGTGTTGCTCTGATGCTGGGATGCTGTGGTGCTATCAGTGAATGGGCAGGACGCTATGAAATGACAGAAAAGGTAAATGAACAGCTGAAGCAGGAGCTTGCAAAACTGGGAGATCCTATGATTATAGCAGGCTGTCCAAGCTGTATGAAACAGTTAAAAGAGAGTCTTGGCGCCAAAGTCACAGGAATCTGGGAGATCTTAAAGGAAATCGGACTTCCCGGACAGGCAAAAGGACTGGAGATACCTGTTGCAATACATGATGCCTGCGGTGCCAGGGGAGATACACAGACACAGGATACAATAAGAGAGCTTCTTGCAGATATGGGGTGCACTGTTGTAAATACAGAATATTCCAGAGATCTGTCTCCCTGCTGCGGATACGGCGGACTGACTGCCTACGCTAATAAAGAGATGGCAGATAAAATGACAGAAAAGTGTCTGGAACGATCCGATTCCCCATATATAACGTACTGCATGGCATGCAGGGACCGATTTGTCAGGGAAGGCAGGGAATCCAGACATATCCTGGAACTTCTGTATGGTATAAATGCCGCCAATATGCCGGATATCAGTGAGAAACGCTACAACCGGCTTGAGCTAAAAGAGAAGCTTTTAAAAAATATATGGAATGAGGAACTGATGATGGAGAAAAAAGATTATACCGTTGCATATACAGAAGATGCCATCAGTATGATGGATGAACGTATGATCCTGAAAAGCGATGTGGAGCGTGTATTATCAGATTACAGAGAAAATCAGGAAGCGATCTTTGATGAAGAGACAAAAGAACTGGTGACAAGGAGCAGACTTGGAAATGTTACATTCTGGGTGAGATTTGTGGAAACAGAAGAAGGGTATCTGGTACGCAGAGCATACAGTCATAGAATGAATATTATGAAAAGGGTGGGACAGTAATGGCAGTAGAGAGAACATATTATACCATTGATCCTGAGGGAAAGCTGACCTGCATGAAATGCAAGGTTCCTCTTGTAAAGGGAAAAGCAAAATTTATGTATCTGGAGAACGGTTTTCCTGTTGAGATGCCGGTCTGTCCCAAATGTGGCTTTGTCTATGTTCCGGAAGAGCTGGCTCTTGGAAAGGTTTTGGCAGTGGAACGTGCACTGGAGGATAAATAGATGAACAGACACCCCGGAGGGGAAGAGCAGACAATTCATCTTCTGAAAAGCATAGAATTGAAAAAAGGAATGAAAGCTCTGGATCTGGGAGCAGGAGAGGGAGAGACCGTGCGGATCATGAAAGCATTTGGTCTGAATGTGCAGGGTGTGGATTTTGCTCCGCGAAGCAGTGAGGTGCAGCAGGGAGATTTTCTGACCCTTCAGTATGCAGCAGACAGTATGGATCTCTGTATCAGCCAGTGTGCATTTTTTGTCAGCAGAGATCAGAAAAAGGCAGTCTCTGAATGCTGGCGTGTACTGAAAAAGGGAGGATTTCTTTTGCTGTCAGATCTGGATCCGGGCAATCTTCTGGAAATTGTGAAAGAAACAGGGTTTACGATTCTCTGTCAGGAGGATCAGACTGCTCTCTGGAGAGAATATTATCTGGAAGCAATCTGGAATGATTCATTCTGCTGCGAGGATCATAAGCTTCTGCAAAAAGAATACAAAGGCAGAAAAATAGGCTATACCATGGTGGTTGGCAGAAAGGAGTAATGTATGGATCTTTACGAAAGAATAATGGAATTAGGTAGCATGGGATATCATTGTTCACAGATCATTATGATCATGACTCTGGAAACCATAGGAGAGGAAAATCCACAGCTTGTAAAGGCAATGGGAGGCCTTGGCGGAGGAATCGGTTACTGTGGAGATACCTGCGGATGTCTGACAGGAAGTGCCTGTGCCATCGGATATTTTCTCGGAAATCTGGCTCCTGAGGAGAAGGAAGATGCACAGATGAAACCGGCTGTACAGGAATTATATCAGTGGTTCCGCCAGAAGACAGAGGAAGAATTCGGAGCTTTTTACTGTAAGGATATCACTCATCTGGACTGGGGTGTGATCATGGAGAAATGTCCTGGACTTATTGCAGATACTTATACAAAAGTTATGGAAATTCTGACAGAGCGGGAGGTACTGAAGCTTTGATCACCATCGGCAAAACAAAGAGTGTCTGTCCGGAATGTATGAAGGTAGTTCCTGCCATAAAAGGTATCGGTGAAGACGGGATCTATCTGGTAAAGGAATGCAATGCTCATGGAAAATTTCAGACCCTGATCTGGGAAGGAAATGCAGCAGATTATCTTTCCTGGGGAAGAGAAAATCTCTCAGCAGAAACGCCTGTAAATCCGAAGGTTAAAGAAAAATCCTGTCCGGATAATTGCGGACTCTGTGAGGAACATGAAAGAAAAGGCTGCTGTATGATCCTGGAAGTTACAAAACGCTGTAATATGCATTGTCCTGTCTGCTTTGCTTCAGCAGGAGAAGACAGGGAAAAGGGAGATATTCCCATCTGTGAAATAGAAAAACAGTATGATTTTCTGATGGCTCACGGAGGTCCCTTTAATATACAGCTTTCAGGAGGAGAACCAACCATGAGGGACGATCTGCCTGAAATCATACATATGGGAAGAGAAAAAGGATTTACATTTTTTCAGTTAAATACCAATGGGATCCGGCTTGCCAGGGAGGAGGGGTATGCCGGAAAGCTGAAAAAAGCAGGACTGAATACAGTATTTCTTCAGTTTGACGGTGTGACAGATCAGGTTTATGAGACTTTACGTGGACAGGCTATGATGGAACTGAAGAAAAAGGCGGTCTTAAACTGCTCAGAAGCAGAGCTTGGTATTGCTCTTGTGCCGGTCATTGCGCCGGGAGTAAATGATATGCAGGTAGGGGATATCCTGAAATTTGGTCTGGATCATATGCCCTTTGTTCGTGGCGTACATTTTCAGCCTATCAGTTATTTTGGCAGATGTTCCCAGAAGCGCCCCCAAAATCCCATCACCATACCAAAGATGCTGAGGCTTATTGAAGAACAGACAGAGGGACTGATGAAAATTGAGGATTTTGCAGGCGGCGGCGCAGAGAATCCCTACTGCTCCTTTCATGCAAGTTATCTGAGAAAAGGAGAGCAGGAACTGAAGCTTCTTGAAAAAAAATCAGGAAAAGGATGCTGCTGTACTACCAGTGATGATTCCAGGCAGTATGTGGAAAATCAGTGGAGCTACAGTACAAAAACCTATGATGAGGGAGAAATGACACAGACAGATGCGCTAGATGAGTTTCTGATCCGGATACATAATGAAACCTTTGCAGTATCAGGTATGATCTTTCAGGATGCCTGGAATCTGGATCTTGACCGTCTGAAACGCTGTTATATCTGTGAAGTGGATCCTGATCACGGAATGGTACCGTTCTGTGCATATAATCTGACTAATCTGAAAGGAACATATTTATACAGAAAGTGAAACGATCCAATATAGATGCAATGATCTGTAGGCAGGAAAAAATTACAGATATTACAAGGGAAACAATAAACAAAATACAGCTGGATAAACTGAATGCTGTTCTGAAAAGAGAAAAAGAAAGGCAGGGATTTTATAGAGATCTGCCGGAAAGGCTGGAAAGCCTTGATGATCTGAAAACCCTTCCCTTTACAACGGAATCCGACCTTGCTCAGAAAGGGGGCAGGATGTTACTGTGCTCTCAGGGAGAAATACAGAGGATCATTTCAGAACAGACAAGCGGAACAACAGGTGCAGGTAAACGTGTATTTTATACAGAAGGAGATTGTGAACATACCATAGAACTTTTTATGGCCGGACTTGGTGAGTTTATTTATCCGGGAAGCAGGACTATGGTTGCCATGCCGTTTTCAGGTCCTTCTGGACTGGGAGAACTGATCGCAGACGCAATCAGACGTATAGGAGCACATCCCCTTTTAACCGGGAACAATAAAACCTATGGTGAGTTAAAAACAATTCTGGAAGAGGAGCGGCCGGATACTTATGTAGGTATGCCGACAGCACTGCTTTCCATGCTCAGAATGTGTGGAAAAGGCAGTATAAAGAGAGCACTGATATCAGGGGATGCCTGTCCGGAAACAGTAATGAAAGCAATAGAAAAAATTTTGGGAACACCACTCTGGCCTCATTATGGTTCCAGAGAGATGGGACTTGGGGGTGCGATTTGCTGTCAGGCTCATGAGGGCATGCACATGAGGGAGAATCATTGTATCACAGAGATCATAGATAAAGAGGGAAATGTTCTGCCTGACGGTCAATGGGGAGAACTGGTGATCACAACCATTGGGATGGAGGCACAGCCTCTGATCAGATACAGGACCGGCGATCATACACGTATCATCCCCGGAAAATGTATCTGCGGAAGTGAGGTAAGGCGTCTGGATTTTGTAAGGCGCATCGACCAGTCCAAAAGTATGAGAGAAATGGATGAATTACTGTTTCAGTTTCCGGAACTGGTAGATTACTGTGTAAGGAGTGTTGGAGGGAAAAAAGAAATCACAGCACTTTTTATATCAGATAACGGAGAAGAACTGATCAGAAATGTCTGCACAGAGAAGAATATTATTTCTTTGGACTGCAGAAAAGCAGAATGGAGCGATAGGGCATTGTATCCTGCGAAACGTATTATTTTATAGAGAAACTATTAGAAAACAGAACGAAACCCATTGACTATCAGTCGGATTTCGTTCTGTTTTTTATTTTATGAATAGTTATTTGTTCACAGGATAATACGGACAGTCCTCTCTGATACATTCTTTATTATCTTCAAAATATTTACATAGTACAGAAGACAGCGGAATCTTTACAGAGCTGAACTGCCTGTAAAACCTGATCGCTTCTTCAATAGCAATTCTGCTGGTGCGTTTACAGCAGCGCGGACCACCAACATCAGCCAGTTTGGATAAAATAACAGAGACAAGCTTCTGAGGAAAGGGCCATGCATCCTTATGGAGGGGACCGGATCCGGTCATAACAGACATAAAGATTCCGGCACCTGCTGCTGCACCACACACTCCCCAGTAACCGCAGGTACCACCGGGAACCTGCCTCGCTCTTTTACAGATTTCAGATAATGCGGTATCGTAATTCATACGCTCTCCATTATTGCGAAGTGCAGTCAGAAGAACACTGGGAACAATGGCATGATGTTCAGGTCCATGCATGTGGACAGAAGGAAGGTCCATGATCTCTTCCAGAAGCAGCAGGGGATCCTTCTCTGTGCTGCTTCTGAGGGCTATGATCACCGGTATATAAGTACCATAGCTGTGACAGGCATCACAGACAAAATGGCCATTTTCACAGACAGCATTTGTCAGCTGCTCTTTGTGGCAGATGCTACAGGTTTTCACAGAACTTTCGACGCTGTATGTGACCGGTGCTCCACAGATCAGGCAGCCTGAAAAATGTTCTGTCTCTCCACAACAGCAGGAATTATTTGTATTATCCATAAAAATCAGCATTTCTCAGCAATATCATAGATAAGCCGTTCTGTATCTTCCCATCCGAGGCAAGGATCTGTGATGGAACAGCCAGGAGTCATATGATCACTGATATCCTGGCGGCCTTCGAGAAGGTAGCTTTCGATCATAACACCTTTAACCAGCTTTCTGAGGTCTGGATTATAGTTACGGCTGTGAAGTACTTCTGAAACAATACGGATCTGTTCCTTGTATTGCTTGTTGGAGTTTGAGTGGTTGGCATCTATGATGATGGCAGGGTTCTTAAGGTCCTTTTTGGCATACAAAGCAGACAGATGTATCAGATCTTCATAGTGGTAGTTAGGAATAGTCTGTCCGTACTGGTTTACACCACCTCTGAGAATTGTGTGTGCCAGATCATTTCCTGAAGTTTCCACATCATTTCCTCTGTAGATGAAGTGGTGAGGATGCTGTGCAGCAGTGACAGAATTCAGCATAACAGAGAGATCACCGCTGGTAGGATTCTTCATACCGACAGGAATATCCATGCCACTGGCAGTGAGACGATGCTGCTGGTTCTCCACAGAACGTGCACCTACAGCTTCATAGGAGAGAATATCATCCAGATAGCTGCGGTTTTCAGGATAAAGCATCTCATCTGCAGAAGAGAGTCCTGTCTCCTGCATAACTCTCATGTGCATCTTGCGGATAGCAATAATTCCGGCAAGAAGGTCAGGAGCCTTATCAGGGTCTGGCTGATGAAGCATTCCTTTGTAACCGTCACCTGTGGTACGGGGCTTATTTGTATAAACTCGCGGGATGATCATCAGTTTGTCAGAGACTTTATCTGCCACTGTTTTCAGTTTGCGTACATATTCGCAGACTGTATCTTCGTTATCAGCGGAACAAGGTCCTACAAGGACGATAAATTTATCTGATTCACCGGTGAAGATACGGCGTATTTCTTCATCGCGCTGTTTTTTTACTTCTTTGAGTTCCTGGCTGAGAGGGTACTGAGATTTCAGAACCTCCGGTAAAGGGAGCTCGTGATTGATTTTCATAGACATGATCTGTTTCCTCCATATAAGTACATGCAGGTCTTTGATAATGCCGGAACTCAGGAATATTTTATACCTGACCGGACTGCCTGCACATTTTCCTTTACAAGTATAACATGGTGTTATCTAAAATTCCAGTACTTTAACACTTTAAACTGACATATTTTGAGAGAATGTAATCAGACCGTTTTTTATGCCTGTTTCTTAGCTTCACAAAAATGCTTTCAGATGTTACAATCAAATAAAAGATATAAGGAAAGAAATATCAAAAGAATACCAAAGAAAGTCGGGGTGAAGGTTATGGAGATTAAGAGTATTTTGATAAAGGACACAACCAGAGAAGAAAGAAAACAGATTGTGGAGGAATCTTTTGGGAATATTTCTGCAAGCTGTGATGGCTGTATGGCGGGACTGACAGAGATGTATCAGGAATATATTGATGGTACAAAGGAAATCCGCGACATTAACATGGAGTTTAATGCACACTACGTACGGGAAGATTTGGATGAGAAATCAAAGAGAAGCTGCCCGATGTAGATAAAACAACTATATGGGAAACTTGCAGATCCCGAATATGCAGGAAATAACAAGATAACAGGAGAAGGATATAAAAATGAGTACAAACAATATGGATAGATTTGAATTCAGATGTATCAGACCGGAGGAGACACAGCAGGCGATAGAGATCGAGCAGATCTGTTTCCCGCCAAATGAGGCATGTTCTCCGAAAAGTCTGACAGAGAGAATAAAAGCAACAGCAGAAACATTTCTGGTAGCTGAGGATAAGGAAACCGGAAAGCTGGCTGCATTTCTTAATGGAGTTCCTACAGATGAGGAGGCTTTCAGAGATGAATTCTTCACAGATATTTCTCTGAGTAATCCTGAAGGCAAAAATATCATGCTTCTGGGTCTGGACGTCCGTCCGGAATATCGTATGCAGGGCCTGGGCCGTGAACTGGTATCCAGATACTGCCAGAGGGAAGCTCAAAAAGGACGAAAGAAACTTTTCCTCACCTGTCTGGATGAAAAAGTGAAGATGTATGAGAAATTTGGCTTTACAGATCTGGGCCAGGCAAATTCCACCTGGGGCGGAGAAGCCTGGCATGCTATGAGCATCAAGATTGAAAAATAATTAACAATCAGAACAGACAGGAGAGTGTACAATGAGCCTATACGCAATCGGTGATTTTCATCTTTCGTTTACAGTCAATAAACCTATGGATGTATTTGATAAAAGATGGAAGAATCATGTAGTTAAGATTGAGAAATACTGGAAGAAGAGAGTGACAGAGAATGATACAGTAGTGATTACCGGAGATCATTCCTGGGGGAGAGATCTTGCAGAGTGTCAGGCGGATCTGGATTTTATTATGGCTCTGCCGGGCAGGAAGATTCTGCTTCGGGGAAATCACGATATGTTCTGGGATGCAAAGAAGACAGAAGATCTGAATGAGATGTTCTGGGGAAAGCTGGAATTTTTGCAGAATAATTTTTATACATATGAGGATTATGCGCTGGTGGGAACCAAGGGCTACTGTTATGAAGGAAAAGACAGCTATGAGCATTTCTTGAAGATCCGGGAGCGGGAGCTGGGGCGGCTGCGCTGCTCTTTTGAAGGGGCGAAGGCTGCAGGATATGAGAAGTTTATCATGTTTCTTCATTATCCGCCTACAAGTATTGGAGAGATGGAGAGTCCGTTTACCCTGATGGCACAGGAATTTGGCGCCGAGAAGGTAATCTATTCTCACTGTCATGGAGAGAAGCGATATGATGACAGCTTTAAAGGCTATGTGGATGGAATAGAGTACAAGCTGGTGTCAGGAGACTATCTGAATTTTAAACCGGAGTTGGTTTTACGCTAATTATATTGTCTGGAAAAAATCCCTGGGAAGTATTATACTTTTCAGGGATGATTTTATGTGCTTTGAGAGAAAATATCTTCGGGGAGAAATGAGAAAATGAAGATTTACTACAGAGAGAAATCTGGCGGGATTGAAATTCTGCGGTGTTTTGGAATAGAAAGCAGAGTTGAGATTCCGGGAATGATAGATGACAAATTGGTAATTAGTGCGGCACCGTATGCATTCTCCAGTCATATGGATGAGAAAGAAGAACTGAAAAATGCCAGCCTGTGGGAAGTGTCAGAGGGTCTTGGGTTTGGCAGAGAAGAGCATGTTCTGGCAGGAAATGACGTGGAGGAGATTGTTTTTCCTTACACTTTAAAAGAGATTGGACGATATATTTTTTATGGCTGCGGGAATCTGAAAAAGCTGGAGTTTTCTGACAGCCTGATGCAGATAGGCTGTGGTGCATTTACAGGCTGCCATGCATTGGAGAAGCTGACTGTTCATATGAGACAGGGAAAGAAGTCAGGCGTTAAGGAAATGCTGGGCGAGATGTGGCAGAGGATAGATGTAAACTTTCTTTATGAGTATGAAGAAGCCAGACTTGTATTTCCGGAGCATTATGATGAGGCGGTTGAGAACACTCCGGCGCGTATTTTGTATACGGAATATCATGGATCAGGCAGTAATTACAGGCAGTGTTTTTATGATAAGGAGCTGAATTATCAGGAATATGACAGGCTTTTTGAAATGGCGGTAGCCATGGATAAGCTGGAAGTTCTGGTTGATATGTCATTTGGCAGACTGGAGTTTCCTTATGAACTGACCGGGAAAGCCAGGGAGAATTACAGGGAATATATCCGTAAGAATCTGGGAGATATTGCAGAATATCTGGTAAAGCAGGAGGATATGCACAGATTGGAAGTGATATCCTCGCAAAAACTCTGGACACTGGAGGGAATTGATTCTGCGTTGGATTGTGCATCTAAGAGAAAAGAAACGGAAGTATCCGCATTTTTGATGAATGAAAGAGCAAATCTGGTGGATAATACGGCAGGAAGTGAACGTATAGATGTGGATAAGTTGCAAAATAGTCAGGAAGCTGACAGGACAGAGCAGGGGAAAAATGAACAATCACAAACTACAGAAAAATCTTTGAATAGAAGAACTATACTAAGAAAAAAGAGGTTTGAACTGTGATAGATACAGAGGAAAATAATGATGCAGCCAGAGGATAAAATACAGGAAATAGCAGAAAGAGCAGAGCGTTTGCAGGAAATCGGCAGCAGTATTCTCAGGGCTGCGCGGGATGAATTATATCTGGGAATGCGGTTTTTGGATGTGGCGCTGAGCAGTTTTTCTTATCAGATGGATGGTCAGGTCCATGGATTTGGAACGGATGGAAGAGTGATGTATTTCCAGCCGCAGATGCTGGGAGGCTTATATAGAGAGAACAGGATTCTGGTGAACAGAGGGTATCTGCATATGGTATTCCACTGTATTTTCCGGCATTTTGCATGGAGCGGTACAGAAAGTAAGAAGAGGGCAGACGATGGAATCACAATCCAGGAACGTATGCGTGATCTGAGTTGTGACATTGCAGTGGAGCATATGATAGATGGGATGAACTATCGGAGTATCCGTTTCTCACGCAGTCTTCTGCGAAGGGAAACCTACCGTCTCCTTGAAAAAGAGGGAAAAACCCTCAACGCACAGAGAGTATATAAAATATTGTCAGAATGGAATCTGAACGAAAAGGATCTTACAAATCTGGAACAGGAATTTCGCACAGATGACCACAGATACTGGGAAAGTAAGAAACCGGATCAGAAACCGAATCCCATGCTCAGCCGCAAATGGGGGGAGATCAATGATGGAATCGAGACGGATCTGGAAACCTTTTCCCAGGAGGCAGGTGAGCGGGACGGAGATTTCCTGGAGCAGATAAAAACAGAGAACAGAAGTCGGTACGATTACAGAGAATTCCTGCGGAAATTTGCAGTTTTTCATGAAGAACTGGCAGTGGATGATGACAGTTTTGATTACAATTTTTATACTTACGGTCTGCGTCTTTATGGAAATATGCCGTTGATCGAACCATTGGAATCCAAAGAAGTTAAGAAGATAGAGGAGTTCGTGATCATTATCGATACCTCCATGTCTTGTTCAGGAGAACTGGTGAGAAAGTTTCTGGAGGAAACCTACGGTGTACTTAGTGAGAGTGAGAGCTTTTTTACAAAAATCAATGTGCACATCATTCAGTGTGATGAGAAAGTCCACACAGATAAAAGGATTACCTCCCGGAAAGAAATGAAAGACTATATGGAACATCTGGAATTGTATGGAGATGGCGGAACAGATTTCAGGCCTGCATTTGAATGGGTGGATAAACTGTTGGAACAGCATGAATTTCATAACCTGAAAGGGATGATCTATTTTACAGACGGATTCGGAATTTACCCGAAGAAAATGCCATCATATAAGACTGCATTTGTGTTTATGCAGGATAATTACAGAGATGTGGATGTGCCGGTATGGGCCATGAAACTGATTTTGGATGAGGATGATTTTGAGAAGCCAGACAGGTAATGAAGAGAGAAAATTATAATTGCGGGAGCTGCAAATCGCGGAGCAATTCGTGGATATCAAGGAAATGAGAAAACTGAGTAAAAGTAAGAAGTGTTCAGCAGGAAAGGATTTACATTATGGATATAAAACGAGCAAAACAGGAGATAAAGGACTCAATAGAAGCATACCTTGCGAAGGATGAATTTGGAGAATACCTGATCCCGGCCATACGCCAGAGACCAATTCTCCTTATGGGGGCACCGGGTATTGGAAAGACGCAGATTATGGAACAGATCGCCAGGGAATGTAAGGTAGGTCTGGTATCTTATACTATCACACATCACACCCGTCAGAGTGCAGTAGGACTGCCGTTTATCAAAGAGAAAACCTTTGGTCAGGAGACTTTTTCTGTCACAGAATATACTATGAGTGAGATTATTGCCTCTGTCTATGAAAAGATGGAAAAAACAGGTCTCAGAGAAGGAATTCTTTTTATTGATGAGATTAACTGCGTATCAGAGACCTTGGCGCCTATGATGCTGCAGTTTCTTCAGGGAAAGACATTTGGCAATCAGAAAGTACCGGAAGGATGGGTGATCATGACAGCAGGAAACCCGCCGGAATACAATAAATCTGTCCGCGAATTTGACGTAGTAACCCTTGACAGAATCAAGAGGATTGATGTGCAGCCGGATTTTGAAGTGTGGAAAGAATATGCCTATGAGCAGGGAATCCATCCGGCTGTTATCTCTTATCTGGAGCTTCGCAGAAAGAATTTCTACAGAATGGAGAACACAGTAGACGGACGGATTTTTGCCACTGCCAGAGGCTGGGAAGATCTTTCCAGGCTGATACAGGTATATGAAACACTGGATAAAGAAGTGGATAGAGAGGTGGTATATCAGTATATCCAGCATCCAATGATCGCAAAAGATTTTGCCGCATATCTGGCATTATACAATAAGTATAAGACAGACTATGCAGTGGAGGATCTGCTTCAGGGTAAATGGACACCCATCACTCTGGGTAAGATCCGCAATGCTTCACTGGATGAGCATCTGAGTATTGTTGGTCTGCTGAACGGAAAGCTCAGCCAGTTATTTGCAGACTGTTATTTTATGGATGCCTATGTGACAAAGCTCTATGGTTACATGACAGAATACAGAGATAACCTTCCGGAAATGACGCTGGAATCCATTTATAAAAAGGCAGAAAATGATTTTCAGACTGCAAAAAAATCTGAGCTTCTCACTAAAAATGAAGAAAAAGTATTTATCCGTACAGTGGATTTTCTTGAGAAATTATGGATAGAACTGAGGGGAGAAACTGGTTCTGAAGATAAAACAGAGAATAATAAAGCTGTTGAAATTTCGGAAAAAGATACCTATGAGCAGACAAAAACTGCTTTTACAGCGGAGGCAGACAACCTGGAAACTCAGACAGAATATATCTCTCAGACGCTTCAGAATGTTTTTGATTTTATGGAAGCAGCCTTTGGTGACAGCCAGGAAATGGTAGCATTTATTACGGAACTGAATGCAAACTTTTACAGTATCTGGTTTATCCGGGAAAATGGTTCTGACCAGTATTACCGTCACAACAAGGGACTACTGTTTGATGACAGACAGAAACTGATCCTGGGACAAATGGAAGAACTGGAGAACACGATGAAGCGGGGACTAAAAAATTAATTTTTATGTCAATTAGCATTGGATTTTCAGATAAATCGTGGTATGCTGATGAATAGAATTATGATTTGAGTGAAAAATATCAGGAATGCAGGCGCATTTGACTGTGCAGCAGTAGAACGATATGGAATCACTAGAAAAAACGAGGAGGAATATAAAATGGAATTAGAAGTATTAAGAAAAGATATGGTTGCAGCTATGAAAGCCAAAGATAAAGTAACAAAAGAAGCAGTCTCCTCTCTGATCTCTGCAGTAAAAAAAGTAGCGATCGATGAGGGATGCCGTGATGAAATTAAGAGCGATCTGGTGGACAGAGTTATTTTGAAGGAGTTGAAAACTGTAAAAGAACAGTTGGATACCTGTCCGGAAAGCCGTGAGGATCTGAAGGCTGAATATCAGGCAAGGTATGATGTGATTGCCAAATATGCACCAAAACAGATGGATGCAGCAGAGGTAAAGACATATCTGGAAGAAAAATTTGCAGATGTGATCGCAACGAAAAATAAGGGGCAGATCATGAAGGCTGTTATGGCTGATATGAAAGGAAAAGCAGACGGAAAGGTAATTAATCAGGTTGTGGCAGAGCTCTGCAAATAATGTGTTATCTTAACCGAATCAAGTAAGTCCCCTGCTTCAATTGCGAAAAGCAATAAGCAGTGGGTGGGACTATGTGAAGAATAGGATCATCCAGCAGATTTGGTATGCAGAAAGCTGGATAGTTATCGAAATAGCCGCAGTATATTGGAGTATCCGAATACTGCGGTTATTTTGTTAGGAGGTGAATATATATGGAGTTTCAGCATGAACTGATCATTCCTAATGAGGGACTTCCGTTTAAGGTTTTTCTTTTTGAAGGAGGAAATGGCAATTATGTGCGTGAGAAGCACTGGCATACGTCTGTAGAGATTTTTGCTGTAATGGAGGGGCGACTGGATTTTTTTGTAAATAAGGATGAATATCCGCTGAAAGCTGGAGAGCAGATAATCATTAATTCCAATGAGATCCACTCTATCCATGCTGTGGAGAAAAATAAAACAGTAGTTCTGCAGATTCCTCTGAAACAGTTTGAGAATTATTTTACTGCCCAGAGATATATCCGTTTTCGGGGGCAGGAGGAGCTGGTGGATAAGAAACTGGCTTCTTTGCTTCGTAAATTATATCATGTGTATTCCGAGCGGAAAATTGGATATGAGTTCCGGACAATTTCTATTTTTTACGAGATCATGTATATCCTGGTGAAGGATTACCGTGTGACAGAGACCAGGGAGAAGGATATCCGACACAGCCGCCGTCTGGATGCATTGTCAAAAATCACCACATATATGCGTGAGCATTACAGGGAGGAACTGAAGCTTTCTGATGTGGCGGCTACTTTTGGATACTCGGATGCATATTTGTCGCGAATGTTTCAAAAATATGCAAAAATCAACTATAAAACTTATCTGCAGGATATCCGTATGGCATATGCGTACAGGGATTTGCTGAATACAGACCATACAATTAGTCAGATTGCACTAGATAATGGATTTTGCAGCAGCAGGGGTTTTTCCGGGGAATTTCAGAAAAGATATGGGATACTTCCAAGTGAGATGCGAAAACAGATAAATGAAAAAGGTCAAAAAAACGCTATAGATTAGACAAGAAAACTGGCGAAAAATACCCTTTATTCTGATATATTCTAAGCACAGTCAAGAAAACGTAATATCGACAGAATATAAGGAGGTTTTTGAAGTGAAAATTCAGAATGTAACAGATGCTTCCTTCCGTAAATATGGAAAGGTGCTTGAAGGGTATGACTTCAGTGCTCTTCTCAAAGAAATGAAACATACACCGGTTCCGGATGATGTGGTTTATGTACCATCTGTTGAGGAGCTGGAAGCTCTGGATGTAGCAAAAGCACTGCAGAATAAAGGATTTGGCGGAATCCCGATCGAAATTGGATACTGCAACGGACATAATAAGAAATTAAATGCAGTAGAATATCACCGCAGTTCAGAGATCAATGTAGCGGTAACAGATCTGGTGCTGCTTATCGGAAGCCAGCAGGATATCATAGATGATTTTACATATGATACTTCTAAGATCGAAGCATTCCTGGTACCTGCAGGAACAGGTATTGAAGTATATGCAACTACACTTCATTATGCGCCATGCAATGTACAGGATGGCGGTTTCCAGTGTGTAGTCGTACTTCCGGCAGGAACCAATACAGATCTTACATTTGAGACAGCTAAGACAGGCGAGGACAGCCTGCTGACAGCTAAGAACAAATGGCTCATTGCACATGAAGATGCGGCAATCGAGGGTGCAGTAAACGGACTTCGTGGAGAGAATATCACCATTGACTGAGTTGCTCGGAATCTGTGGCAGTAGAGTATCAGAATATAGTAAATGAATAACAAAATCATATAAATACATATCAAATATGGAGGAATTTATATTATGAACAATATACCAGTAGTAAAACTTGGATTAATCGCAGTAAGCCGTGACTGTTTTCCAATTCAGCTTTCTGAAAAGAGACGTGCAGCAATCAAGGAAACTTATAAAGGTGAACTTTATGAATGTCCTGTAACTGTTGAGAACGAGAAGGATATGGAGAAAGCTCTTGAAGATGTAAACAAAGCAGAGTGTAATGCGCTGGTTGTTTTCCTTGGAAACTTCGGACCTGAAACTCCTGAAACTCTGATCGCAGAGAGATTTGACGGACCTTGTATGTATGTAGCAGCAGCAGAAGGTGACGGTGATATGATCAACGGCAGAGGTGATGCTTACTGTGGTATGCTTAACTGCTCCTACAACTTAAAAATGCGTCATCTGAAAGCATATATTCCGGAATATCCTGTTGGAACAGCAGATGATATTGCAAAGATGATCGCTGATTTCGTACCGGTTGCACGTGCAGTCATCGGTGTCAGCAATCTTAAGATCATTACTTTCGGACCACGTCCACAGGACTTCTTCGCATGCAACGCACCTATTAAAGGCCTCTATGAGCTGGGTGTTGAGATTGAAGAGAACTCAGAGCTTGATCTTCTTGTTTCTTTCAAAGAGCATGAAAATGATCCTCGTATCCCGGAAGTTTGTGCAGATATGGCAAAAGAGATGGGCGAAGGCAAATATTATGCTGACCTTAATGTGAAAATGGCACAGTTTGAGCTTACACTTCTTGACTGGGCAGAGGCTCATAAGGGAGCAAGAAAATACGTTGCATTTGCTGACAAATGTTGGCCTGCATTCCCGTCACAGTTTGGATTTGAACCTTGCTATGTAAATAGCCGTCTGGTTTCCAGAGGAATTCCGGTATCCTGTGAGGTTGATATCTACGGAGCACTCAGCGAGTACATCGGACTTTGCATTTCCAATGATGCAGTTACACTGCTTGATATCAACAACTCTGTTCCACAGTATATCTATGATGAAGATATTAAAGGAAAATACGATTATAAGCTTACTGATACATTTATGGGATTCCATTGTGGAAATACTCCTGCATGCAAGATGTGTGATTCCAGAGCTGTTAAATATCAGCTGATCCAGCACAGACTTCTTGAGCCGGCAGGATCTGAACCAGACTTCACAAGAGGAACTCTTGAAGGTGATATCGCTGCATCTGACATTACATTCTATCGTTTACAGTGCAATTCCGAGGGCGAGCTGGTTTCTTATGTTGCAGAAGGTGAAGTACTGGATGTACCTACAAGATCATTCGGTGGTATCGGTATTTTCGCAATCAAAGAAATGGGAAGATTCTACCGTCACGTACTGATCGAGGGCAACTATCCGCATCATGGAGCAGTTATGTTTGGACATTACGGAAAAGCATTCTATGAGGTAGTGAAATTCCTTGGACTGGATGTTAAGAAGATTGGATATAACCAGCCGGCAGGCGTAAGATACCCGACAGAAAATCCATGGGGTTAATGAGAAATCAGTAAAACGGATTATTAATGTTCATGTGAAGTGAATGAATCTGAATACAGAATAAATAAACTGACACTATATTAAAGGCATCCCGGGGCTTTGCTCTGGGATGTATTAGATTAGAAATAGAAAAGGAGAGCACTTATGTATTATATTGGTATTGACCTTGGTACTTCCGCTGTAAAACTTCTTCTTATGGAAGAATCAGGAAAAATCTGTAACATCGTATCCAGAGAATATCCTTTATTCTTCCCACATCCGGGCTGGTCTGAGCAGAAACCGGAAGACTGGTTTGCGCAGAGTATGGAAGGCATGAAAGAGCTGACAAAGGATATCGACAGAGCGCAGGTAGCAGGAATTGGTTTTGGCGGCCAGATGCATGGTCTGGTAACACTTGACAAGGATGATAATGTGATCCGTCCTGCAATCCTCTGGAATGACGGACGTACAGGCGAAGAGACAGAATATCTGAATACAGTGATCGGAAAAGACAAACTTTCACAGTATACAGCAAATATTGCTTTCGCAGGCTTCACAGCACCGAAGATCCTCTGGATGCAGAAAAATGAGCCTGAGAACTTTAAGAAGGTAGTAAAGATTATGCTTCCTAAGGATTATCTGGCATATCGTCTGTCCGGTTCTTTTTGTACAGATGTTTCTGATGCTTCCGGTATGCTTCTTCTTGATGTGAAGAACCGCTGCTGGTCAAAAGAAATGCTGGAGATCTGTGGAATCACAGAAGAGCAGCTTCCGAAACTGTATGAGAGTTGGGAAGTAGTAGGAACTCTGAAACCTGAGATTGCGAAAGAACTTGGATTCAGTGAGAATGTAAAAGTTGTTGCAGGTGCAGGTGACAATGCGGCAGCTGCTGTAGGAACAGGTACAGTTGGTGACGGTCAGTGTAATATTTCTCTTGGAACATCCGGAACTGTGTTTATTTCCAGTAAAAACTTTGGTGTGGACGAAAATAACGCACTTCATTCTTTCTGTCATGCAGATGGAAGCTATCATCTGATGGGATGCATGCTCAGCGCAGCTTCCTGTAACAAATGGTGGGCAGAGGAGATTCTTCAGACAAAGGATTTCGCAGCAGAGCAGGCTCCAATTCAGAAGCTGGGAGAGAATCATGTATTCTTCCTTCCATATCTGATGGGAGAACGTTCACCTCATAATAATCCTGATGCAAGAGGTGTATTCTTCGGAATGTCCATGGACAGCACAAGAGCAGACATGACACAGGCTGTTCTGGAAGGTGTTGCCTTTGGTCTTCGTGATTCCCTGGAAGTTGCAAGAAACCTTGGAATCAAGATTGAGAGAACCAAGATCTGCGGTGGTGGAGCTAAGAGCCCACTGTGGAAGAAGATCATTGCAAACGTTATGAACCTGAAGGTTGATGTTCTGGAGAACGAAGAAGGACCGTCCATGGGTGGAGCTATGCTGGCAGCAGTAGGCTGTGGTGCTTACCCGGATGTAGAAACCATCGGTAAGAAATTTGCCAAAGTTGTTGATACGGTAGAACCGGATCCTGAACTGGTTGCAAAATATGAAGAGAGATATCAGAAGTTCAGAACTCTGTATCCGGCGATGAAGCCATTGTTCTAATCGAATATCTGCCTGACATACTGGGGTTGTTGTGCTTATTTAGCACAACAACCCCATTTTGACGTACATCTGATGATGACCAATCACCACAGCCTATTTGATTATGACATATCAGGAAAAGGGCAGCTTCAGGAATTCTTCCATGGCTCTGCTGATATAGCGGCCTTTCTTCCAGTAAAAAAACACAGTGCGTTTACTGCTCTGACCGGGCAGCTTATAAAAAACAAGTTCTGAATTTGTTGGAACTCTGGAGAGCAGAAGATCCCCGATGAAAGTGATACCCATTCCCAAACATGCAATATTATAGGCAGTCATCTGCTGATCTAGGCGAAATACTACAGAAGGCGAAAAGTGATTTTCCTGACAAATGGTAAGTGCACGCTTACCGGTATCATTATCTGAACGAAGAATAATAAATGGTTCGTTCTCGAATTTGTTTAATGGAACAGAAGGAATATGAGAAGAACGGAACTGCCCGTTCCGGATTTCCTCAATAGGAATCTGATATTTCTGCAGTCTGGTATTTACTGAATAATTTTTGGGAACTGCAAGAAGAAGTTGTTCTTTCTGGTAGATATAACGTTCAAAAATCTGGTTATCCAGAATACAGTTATCAATCACCAGATCTAACTTTCCGGCCTGGAGAAACTGGGATAGTTTTGCTGTACTTTCTTCTACAAGAGAAATTTGAACATGGGGGAATTTTTGGGAAAAATCAGCAATAAGGGGAGGCAGAATCCACGAAGAAAAAAAGTTACTGCCACCTACATTAAGAGTTCCTGTTTTGAGATTTCCCAGATCCAGTAGGTAGTTTTCGAGATTATTTTCAATATCCATGACTTTTTCAACAGCCTGTATATAATGTTTTCCAACTTCAGTTAACTGCAAAGGTTTGGTACTTCGATCAAAAATAGGATAGCCAATACGGTTTTCCACACGTTTTACATTGGCGCTTAAAGAAGGCTGCGAAATGAAAAGAGCAGCAGCAGCTTTGGAAAAGCTTTTTTCCTTGTAGACCTCATAGATGTATTCCATTCCCTGAAACATATAAACTCCTCCGATATATAATTTAAACACTATATATTTTATAAAAATATATGTATTTGATTATATTATAGCAGAGATATATAATGAGGGCAAATACATGGGAGGGCGAATAACTATGAAAAAAACAGACTATCGTGTAGAAAGGGATTCTATTGGTGTAAAGGATATTCCGGAAGATGTATATTATGGAGTACAATCCTTACGTGCGGCTGAAAATTTCCACATTACGGGGCTGAATATGCATCCGGAAATTATTAACAGTCTTGCATACATAAAAAAAGCAGCAGCGATAACCAATTGTGAGGTGGGGCTTCTTGAGAAGAAAAAAGCACAGGCGATTGTCCAGGCATGTGATGAAATTGTTTCAGGAAAATTCCATAATGAATTTATTGTGGATCCTGTTCAGGGAGGAGCTGGCACATCTTTAAATATGAATGCCAATGAAGTAATTGCAAATCGCGCGATTGAGATACTGGGAGGAAAAAAGGGCGATTATACAATTATAAATCCTAACGATGATGTGAATTGTGGACAGTCTACCAATGACGTTATTCCTACTGCCGGTAAAATGACTTCTCTTCGTTTGTTGCAGAATCTGAAAAAACAGCTTCTTCGCCTCTATGATGCTCTTAATGAAAAAGCTACAGAGTTTGATCACATAATAAAAATGGGGCGTACACAGATGCAGGATGCAGTACCAATTCGTCTGGGACAGGAATTTAAGGCATATTCGGTAGCAATCATGCGTGATATCCACAGAATGGATAAAGCAATGGATGAAATGCGGACTCTTAATATGGGAGGTACTGCTATCGGAACAGGAATTAATGCAGATGAGGGCTATCTGAGAAGAATTGTTCCAAATCTCACTGAAATATCGGGAATGGACTTTATACAGGCTTTTGATCTGATTGATTCCACTCAGAATCTGGATCCATTTGTAGCCGTTTCCGGTGCTGTGAAAGCATGTGCGGTAACTCTTTCCAAAATGTCAAATGATCTCCGTCTGATGTCCTCCGGTCCACGTACTGGTTTTGGGGAGATTAATCTTCCGGCAAAACAGAATGGTTCCTCTATTATGCCAGGTAAAGTTAATCCGGTTATTCCTGAAGTAGTGAATCAGGTGGCTTTTAATATTATTGGTAATGATGTTACGATTACTATGGCTGCAGAGGCTGGTCAGCTGGAATTAAATGCCTTTGAGCCGATTATTTTCTATTGCATGTTTCAGTCTATCGATACTCTTGGCTATGCAGTCCAGACATTGGTAGATAATTGTATTGTAGGAATTACGGCAAATGAAGAAAGATGCCGTTATCTGGTAGAAAACAGTGTAGGTATTATCACTGCAATCAGCCCCCATCTTGGATATCAGAAGGCTGCGGATATTGCAAAAAAGGCAATTAAGACAGGCGAATCTGTAAGACGTCTGATTCTGAAAGAAAAGCTTATGGACGATGATGAACTTAATCGCATTCTGGATCCGATCCATATGACGGAACCTGGTATTTCCGGAAAAGATTATCTTATAAAAAAATAAAGAAAAAAACAGGCGGGAAAATCTTCCCGCCTGTAAAATCGTCTGGACATATATCATATATAAATATGATTTTTATATTTTTGAATTATTCGATTGATTTCAACTGGATTAGAACAGACCTGTGATCTTACCTGTCTCGTCTACATCGATTCTCTCAGCAGCCGGAACTTTAGGAAGACCTGGCATTGTCATGATCTCGCCTGTAAGAGCTACGATGAATCCTGCACCAGCGGAAATCTTCAGGTTACGTACTGTAACTTCGAAGTCAGTAGGAGCACCCAGTTTAGTCTGGTCATCTGTTAAGCTGTACTGTGTCTTAGCTACACAGATCGGGCAGTTGCCAAAGCCAAGAGCTTCTAACTGTTTCGCCTGTTTCTGAGCGTTAGCTGTCAGAACTACTTTCTTACCGCCATATACTTTCTGAACGATCTGGTTCAGTTTGTCTTCGATAGAACCTTCCAGTTCATATGCATAGGAGAAGTCGTTTGGTTCTTCAACAAGACGGATAACTTCTTCTGCAAGTTTGATTCCGCCTTCGCCGCCTTTTGCCCACACTTCAGAAAGAGCAACGTTAACGCCCAGTTCTTTACATTTAGCTTCTACAAAGTCAAGCTCTGCTTTTGTATCTGTAGGGAATGCGTTGATAGCAACAACACATGGAAGTTTGTATACGTTTTTGATGTTGGAAACGTGTTTTAACAGGTTCGGGATACCTTTTTCAAGAGCTTCCAGGTTTTCATTGTTAAGGTCAGCTTTAGCAACACCGCCGTTGTATTTCAGGGCACGTACTGTAGCTACGATTACAACTGCGCTTGGTTTTAAACCAGCCATACGGCATTTGATATCAAGGAATTTCTCAGCACCAAGGTCAGCACCGAAACCAGCTTCTGTGATTGCATAATCAGCAAGCTTCATAGCCATCTTTGTAGCTGTTACAGAGTTACATCCATGAGCGATGTTTGCGAATGGTCCGCCATGTACGATTGCAGGAACGTGTTCCAGAGTCTGTACAAGGTTTGGTTTCAGAGCATCTTTTAACAGGGCTGTCATAGCGCCTTCTGCGTGAAGGTCACCTGCTGTTACAGGTTTCTGCTCGGAAACTTTTCCGTATGTATATCCGATGATGATCTTGGATAATCTTTCTTTCAGGTCTTTGATGTCGCTTGCAAGACAGAGAACTGCCATGATTTCAGATGCAACTGTGATGTCGTATCCGTCTTCACGAGGCATACCGTTTGTCTTTCCACCAAGACCATCTACTACGTTACGAAGCTGACGGTCGTTCATATCTACACATCTTCTCCATGTGATCTTACGTGGGTCGATGTTTAATGCATTGCCCTGGAAGATATGGTTATCGATCATAGCTGCCAGTAAGTTGTTAGCTGCGCCAATGGCATGGAAGTCACCTGTGAAGTGAAGGTTAATATCTTCCATAGGAACAACCTGTGCATATCCGCCGCCTGCTGCACCACCTTTTACACCGAATACCGGTCCTAAGGATGGCTCACGAAGAGCTACCATAACACTCTTGCCAAGTCTCTGCATACCATCTGCAAGACCTACAGTAGTAGTAGTTTTACCTTCTCCTGCTGGAGTTGGGTTGATAGCTGTAACGAGGATTAATTTTCCATCCTTCTTATCACTTTCTTTCAGAAGATTGTAGTCGATTTTTGCTTTGTATTTTCCGTACTGCTCCAGATATTTGTCGTCAATACCTGCTTTCTCTGCGATCTGAGTAATTGGAAGCATTTCGCATTCCTGTGCAATTTCAATGTCTGATTTGAATCCCATAATTGTTTTTCTCCTTTCGTTTCCGCATAACATGAAAAACTTCTGTTGCTGTTCACTCCGCGATCAGCAACAATTATTAATTGAAAGAAGTATTGGCCGGTCTGCCTGGTATTCCTGATTTCTGCCCTGAAAGTTATAAAAAAAGGCCAGTATCTGAATATTTCAAATACTGCCCAGACGGTCGGCTCCCACAAACCTCCGACTCCACGTGGTTTGCACTCCACTCTTTCCGTCAGTACTCGAAGGTTCTTTCAATTGATGAATACAATATATCATTTTGAGAAAAAAATGTCAAGAAAATTTTTGTTGAAACGTCAAAAAATGTGAGTAAACTGGATAAAAGTTGTGCAAATTGATAAGAGAAGAGAATCGTAATCCCTGGTAATGAAAGAAAATACGTTTTCTCAAGGGAAGAAATTGTTAAAAAATAGACACAGTTTTCCCTGATAAATGAAGAAAATATAAAAAGCGGGTAAAGCTAGAGCGTGTCTGAAAAATCATTCCCGCAATCTGCACGCCCCACTTTGCGGGATATTTCACCCGAATTCAGTTGCCGTAGCCCGCTACGGCGCCCTCATCCGGGCAAAATATACCACAAATTGTGACGCACATCTTGCAGAAAGCCTTTTTCAGACACGCTCTAGTGCAAAATATGGAAAATGGAATTGACAACAGTTCAGAAGATATGTTATTCTCATCTTTAGTATGAAAAGACACTATCGTTTTCATGCAAATATTTGCTCACATTCAGAGACAGTTTCTGAATGTTAAGCCATACGGACAGGCGGGGCAGTTGCCGGGTGGGAGACACCACATTATTGATTGAGTTAGAAGCTCAAATTTTATAAGTTGATTACTTTATAATAATCAGTGCGTAAGCACACATCATCTTGTGAAACGGTCAATAAGAGCATAGCATATATTTGCCAGCGATTGAAGACGACAGCAGTCATGAATATTTCAGAATACGGGAACAGGCACAGGATACAGACGGATTTATACGGGAAATCCGGTCAGTATATAAAGAGACAGAGCCTGAGAAATTCTATAGATCATGAGAGAAGCAGATGGTGAATGAACTTATCTGCTTCTTTTTTTGTGCAGATATAGCAAATATATATAGAAATAATTGAATCATTGTGCCGGTTTGAGGCAGTATACAATTGCTGAATGATAGAACTGTATTTGCCGGTACATGACGACAGGAAAAGAGGAACATGTCAAATGGATTATGAAAGACAACAGCATGCGCCCATATATGAAGCACTGGAACGTTTCCGAAAGAAGAGAGTCGTTCCCTTTGATGTGCCGGGACATAAAAGAGGAAGAGGAAATCCGGAGCTTGCACAGTTGCTGGGAGAGAAATGTGTGGGGCTGGATGTTAATTCTATGAAGCCGCTGGACAATCTCTGCCACCCGGTTTCGGTGATCAGAGAAGCGGAGGAGCTTGCAGCAGATGCTTTTGGCGCAGCGCATGCATTCCTTATGGTAGGAGGAACCACATCTGCAGTGCAGAGCATGATCCTGTCTGTCTGCAAGGCAGGGGATAAGATCATTCTGCCGCGAAATGTACATAAAAGTGCCATCAATGCCCTGGTACTGTGCGGTGCAATTCCGGTTTATGTAAACCCGGAGGTGAATGCGCAGCTGGGCATTTCCCTTGGCATGGAAGTCAGTCAGGTGGAGAAGGCTATGGATGAGAATCCGGATGCGGTGGCAGTTCTTGTAAATAACCCTACCTATTATGGAATCTGTTCGGATCTGCGGACTATCGTAAAGAAGGCTCATGCAAGAGGAATGAAGGTGCTGGCAGATGAGGCTCATGGAACCCATCTTTATTTCGGCAGAAACCTTCCTGTATCCGGAATGGCGGCAGGTGCTGACATGGCGGCAGTTTCCATGCACAAATCCGGCGGAAGTCTGACACAGAGTTCGCTGCTGCTTTTGAATAAGAGTATGAATGCAGAGAAAGTGCGCCAGATCATCAATCTGACTCAGACCACAAGCGCTTCTTATCTTCTGTTGTCCAGTCTGGATATCTCCAGAAGAAATCTGGCACTCAGGGGAGAGGAATCCTTTGAAAAGGTTGCAGGGATGGCGCAGTATGCCAGAGAGGAGATCAATGAGATC
The DNA here is from genome assembly GCF_020594215.1 of Blautia sp. DFI.1.216. Lineage (NCBI taxonomy): Bacteria > Bacillati > Bacillota > Clostridia > Lachnospirales > Lachnospiraceae > Blautia > Blautia sp. DFI.1.216. Next base: position 5,993 of record NZ_JAJDML010000028.1, on the reverse strand, counting down.
GGCGGTTATTATGCATATGGTATGGATCTGATCAATGGAACCAGTGTTTTTGATTTTGATGTTACAAAACTCTCCATTTATACACTGGGAAATGGGTTGGCAGGTATTGAAGTTTATGATCTTCTCAGAGATGAATATGATATTCAGATCGAGTTTGGAGATATCTGTAATATTCTGGCTTACATTTCCATCGGAGACAGGCTTCAGGATATTGAGAGACTGGTAGGGGCATTGGCTGATATTGAACGTCTGTATAAGAAGGACAGCACAGGTATGCTTTCCGGGGAATATATCGCACCTGCAGTGGTGGCGTCTCCACAGCAGGCATTTTATGCGGAGAAAGAATCTCTGCCCATGGAACAGGCGGCAGGCAGGATCAGCGGTGAATTTGTTATGTGTTATCCTCCGGGAATCCCGATTCTTGCTCCTGGAGAAATGGTGACACAGGAAATTGTAGAATACATTCTTTATGCAAGAGACAAAGGCTGTTCCATGCAGGGAATGGAGGATCCGAAGGTAGAAAATCTTCAGGTCCTGAAAGGGGGTATCTGATCATGGAATTATGGTATTCCGAGTTCCATACAGGAAATGTAAAGCTTTCTGTCCGGATTAACCGACAGTTATTTTCAGGGGAAAGTGAATTTCAGAGAATCGATGTGTTTGAGTCTGAAGAATTTGGAAGATTTGTGGCTCTGGACGGTGAGATCGTATTTTCTGACAAGGATGAATTTATTTATGATGAAATGGTCACGCATGTGCCAATGACAGTACATCCCAATGTAAAAAATGTTCTGATCATCGGCGGCGGTGACGGTGGAGTTGCCAGAGAACTGATCCATTATCCACAGATTGAGAGCATTGATGTGGTGGAATCCGATAAAATGTTTGTGGATGTATGTGCGGAGATGTTTCCGGATATTGCCCAGGGACTGAAGGATGAGAGAGTCAATATTTATTATGAAGACGGCCTTCGGTTCCTGCGGAATAAAAAGGCCAGATATGACCTGATCATCAATGATTCCACAGATCCGCTGGGACATACAGAGGGACTTTTTACAAAGGAATTCTACGGAAGCTGTTATAAGGCTCTCAGAGATGACGGAATCATGGTTTATCAGCATGGAAGTCCTTTTTATGATGAGGATGAGGTGGAATGCAGAAAGATGCACAGAAAGGTTTTCCGGTCATTTCCGGTGAGCAGGGTTTATCAGGCACATATCCCTACCTGTCCCTCGGGATACTGGCTTTTTGGATTTGCATCAAAGAAATATCATCCACTGGAAGATTTCAGGCCGGAGAGGTTTGATAATCTTAATATAGAAACATGGTATTATACAACAAACCTTCACAGAGGAGCATTTATGCTTCCAAAATATGTAGAAGATTTACTGGAAGAGGAGGAAAACAGTTTATGAGCAGATTATTGGTAATCGGATGTGGTGGGGTAGCTTCAGTGGCAATTCGCAAATGCTGTCAGAACAGCGATGTTTTTACAGAGATTATGATCGCAAGCAGGACAAAGGAAAAATGCGATGCACTCAAAGAGAAGATTGAAAGTACAACGAAGACAAAAATTGAGACAGCAAAGGTAGATGCGGATAATGCAGCAGAGGTCGCAGAATTGATCAGAGCCTATAAGCCGGATGCTGTCCTGAATGTGGCACTTCCATATCAGGATCTTACCATCATGGATGCATGTCTGGAAGCCGGTGCGGATTATATTGATACTGCCAATTATGAAGCAGAGGATACAGAAGATCCCACATGGCGTGCAATCTACGAAAAGAGATGTAAAGAAAAAGGCTTTACTGCATATTTCGATTATTCCTGGCAGTGGGCTTATGATGAGAAATTTAAGGAAGCAGGACTGACTGCTCTTCTGGGAACCGGTTTTGATCCGGGTGTTACCAGTGTATTCAGTGCCTATGCCCTGAAGCATTATTTTGATGAAATCCATACCATTGATATTCTGGACTGTAACGGCGGTGATCATGGATATCCTTTTGCCACAAACTTTAACCCGGAGATCAATCTTCGAGAGGTTTCCGCAAATGGTTCCTACTGGGAAGACGGACATTGGGTAGAAACAGAGCCTATGGAATTTAAATCTGTCTACGATTTCCCTGAGGTAGGAAAGAAGGATATGTATCTTCTTCATCATGAAGAGATTGAATCACTGGCAAAAAATATTCCGGGAGTACAGAGGATCCGTTTCTTTATGACATTCGGACAGAGCTATCTGACACATATGAAATGTCTGGAAAATGTAGGAATGCTTTCCACCGCACCTGTGGAATTTAATGGACAGGAGATCGTGCCGATTCAGTTTTTGAAAGCTCTTCTGCCGGATCCTGCATCTCTGGGTCCGAGAACAGTGGGTAAAACAAATATCGGCTGTATTTTCACAGGTGTTAAGGACGGAAAAGAGAAAAGTATTTATATTTATAATGTATGTGATCATCAGGAATGCTATAAAGAGGTGGAATCCCAGGCAATCTCCTATACAACAGGTGTTCCGGCTATGATCGGTTCCATGATGGTAGTGACCGGACAGTGGAAGAAGCCGGGTGTATTTAATGTGGAAGAATTTGATCCGGATCCATATATGGAAGCACTGAACAAATGGGGACTTCCATGGAAAGTCTGCGAAGATCCTGAACTGGTAAAGGTCTGGAAAGCCAATGAAGATTGATCAACTGCAAACTCCCTGCTATGTGATCGATGAGAAGAAGATGCGGGAGAATCTGGAGATTTTGAAAAAAGTCCAGGAGGATACCGGGTGTAAGATCCTTCTGGCGCAGAAAGCGTTTTCCGGCTTTGCTCTGTATCCCATGATCGGAAAATATCTGGCAGGTACCACTGCCAGCGGTCTGTTTGAGGCAAGGCTTGGATATGAAGAGATGGGGAAAGAGAATCATGTTTTTTCCCCTGCTTACCGTACAGAAGATATAGAGGAACTGGATCATATCTGTGACCATATTATCTTTAATTCCACAGCACAGCTGAAGAAATTTAAAGAAGTGTGTACCGGAGCCAGTCTGGGACTCCGTATTAATCCGGAATGCTCCACTCAGGGGGATCATGCGATCTATGATCCCTGTGCGCCGGGTTCCAGGCTGGGGGTTACCAGAGAGAACTTTGACGTGGAATGTCTGAAATGGATCGACGGACTGCATTTTCATACGCTCTGCGAACAGAATGCGGATGACCTGGAGAAAACATTGCAGGCGGTAGAGGAGAAGTTTGGAGAATTTCTATCTGAGGTTTCCTGGCTGAATATGGGCGGCGGACATCATATTACCAGAGAGGATTATGATGTAAAGCTCCTGGAAAAATGTATTCAGCATATGAAGGAAACCTATGATCTGGATATTTATCTGGAGCCCGGGGAGGCTGTTGCCCTGAATGCCGGATATCTGGTGACAGAGGTTATGGACATTGTGGAAAATGAGATCAGAACGCTGATTTTGGATGCTTCTGCAGCCTGCCATATGCCGGATGTGCTGGAGATGCCCTATCGTCCGCCTCTTAAGGACAGCGGGGAAGCAGGGGAGAAGGCATATACCTACCGCTTGTCTTCCTGCACCTGCCTGGCAGGAGATGTAATCGGAGATTATTCCTTTGACAGAGAGATCCGGATCGGGGACAAGCTGTATTTTATGGATATGGCGATTTATTCTATGGTGAAGAATAATACATTTAACGGTATGCCGCTGCCGGATATTGCGGTTATGCATGAGGACGGAGAGTGTGAGGTTATCAGACATTTCGGATACGAAGACTTTAAGAGCCGGCTTTCCTGATATCTGCCGGGCTATCAAAGAAAAGGAGACAGACATGGAAGTTACAGAGAAGAACAGAACAAAATATCGTATGCCCGGAGAATTTGAGCCTCATGAGGGATGTGTGATGATCTGGCCGGAACGTCCCGGTTCCTGGAATTATGGGGCAAGGGAAGCACAGAAAGCATTTGTGAAAGTTGCAGAGGCTATTGGAGAGAGCGAAAAGGTGTATATGCTGGTTTCCAAAGCTCAGATGGAGAATGCAAAGAATCAGCTTGGGAATGTTTCCGGTGTGACTTTGCTGGAATGCGAGACAGATGACGCCTGGGCCAGAGATGTGGGAGCAACCATGGTTCTGGATGAGAAAGGGGCGGTCTGTGGAGTTGACTGGCAGTTTAATGCCTGGGGAGGAGACTTTGATGGACTTTACCGGAACTGGGAGAAGGACGACAGGGTGGCTGCCTTTATCTGCAGGACTCTTGGTTGTCCATGTCTGGATGCCAGACCTTTTGTGCTTGAGGGCGGTTCCATCCATTCTGACGGAGAGGGGACTCTGATCGTTACAGAGGCCTGTCTTCTGAGTCAGGGACGCAATCCTCAGATGAGCAGGGAACAGATAGAGGAACAGTTGAAGTACTGGCTCGGTGTCCACAAGATTATCTGGCTTCCATGTGGAATCTATCAGGATGAAACCAATGAGCATGTGGATAACGTGTGCGCTTTTGTAAGGCCCGGAGAGGTTGTGCTTGCATGGACAGAGGATGAGACAGATCCGCAGTATGCCATGTCTTTGGCTGATCTGAAGGTGCTGGAACAGGAAACAGATGCAAAAGGCAGAAAATTTAAGATTCATAAGCTTCCGATTCCTCAGAAACCGGTCTGCCTTACCCGGGAAGATGTGGATGGCTTTGTGTTTGAAGAGGGAGAAGACGAACGGGAAGCAGGAGAACGGATGGCTGCCAGTTACGTGAATTTCTATATTTCCAATGGAGGGATCATCCTTCCACAATTTGGGGATGAAAATGACAAAAGGGCAGTGGAGATTCTGCAGAAGTGTTTTCCTGAAAGAAGGATTTATCCCATTGATGCCAGAGCCATCATTGTCGGCGGTGGAAATATTCACTGTATTACCCAGCAGATTCCCGGAAAAATATCTGACCTTGATGCAGAAAAACTTTGAGAGTCATGTGTTTGAGGGTTATTACCTGAAAGTTATGAAAAAACTTACTTATGTAAACAGGAGCAGGAGGAACAGACAGGATGAGAAATGTAACAGTGGCAGCAGTTCAGATGAAATGCAGTAAAAGTGTGGAGAAAAATATTGCCCATGCAGAGGAACTGGTGCGTCAGGCAGCAGCAAAGGGAGCTGAGATTGTTCTTCTTCCGGAGCTTTTTGAACGGCCCTATTTCTGCCAGGAGCGCAGATATGAGTATTATGAATATGCGCAGACTGCAGAGGAAAACCCTGCAGTGCGTCATTTCAGCAGGGTAGCGGCAGAGCTGGGGATTGTGATCCCGGTCAGCTTTTATGAAAAAGAGGTCAATAATACTTATAACAGCGTTGCGGTTCTGGATGCAGATGGAAAGAATCTCGGCATTTATCGGAAAACACATATTCCGGATGACCATTATTATCAGGAAAAATTCTATTTCACACCGGGAGATACCGGCTTTAAGGTTTTTGATACCAGATTTGGAACCATTGGAGTTGGAATCTGCTGGGATCAGTGGTTCCCGGAAACGGCAAGATGTATGGCACTGCAGGGCGCAGAGCTTCTCTTTTATCCCACTGCCATCGGAAGTGAACCCATCTTGGAATGTGACAGCATGGAACACTGGAGAAGATGTATGCAGGGACACGCTGCCTCCAACCTGATTCCTGTGATCGTTGCCAACAGAATCGGTGAGGAAACAGTAGAGCCATGTCCGGAAAATGGAATGCAGAAATCTGCTCTTAATTTTTATGGTTCCTCTTTTATCACAGACAACACAGGCGCTCTCTGTGCAGAACTGCCCGGAGGGGAAGAGGGGGTGCTTGTAAGCACTTTTGACCTGGATGCATTAAAGGCAGACAGACTGAACTGGGGACTTTTCAGAGACCGCAGACCGGAGATGTATGCAAAAATTGTCGGGAAATGATGTATGAGTTTAGTTATTGTTCACACACCACTATCCCGCGAGGTGTTTTGGCATGAATATGCCAAAATCCCG
>NZ_JAJDML010000277.1:0-213 GCF_020594215.1 Blautia sp. DFI.1.216 | reverse complement strand
TAAGACACCGCCCTTTCACGGCGGTAACAGGGGTTCAAATCCCCTTGGAGTCATTATGTAAGATTTCTTACATATAATAAAAAGTGAATATGGTGCCATAGCCAAGTGGTAAGGCAAAGGTCTGCAACACCACAAACTAAGGAGTCAAATAATATATCTATTCCTCCTTAGCTCAGTCGGTAGAGCATGCGGCTGTTAACCGCAGTGTCGTTG
>NZ_JAJDML010000276.1:0-216 GCF_020594215.1 Blautia sp. DFI.1.216 | reverse complement strand
GAGAAAAGATACGTTATGTTTATCCGTATATATCCATTCTTTGTGAATACCGTCCAGTTTGTAGGCATATAAATTCTTGCTGGGAGCCACATAACTAAGACTTTCGAATGCGATGTCGAACGATACTACCTGATAAGGAATCGTTACTTGTCCGCTAAGAGCAGGTATACGCTTGCTAAGGCTTACTTTGTCGTCGGGGCTGTGCATATATACCGC
>NZ_JAJDML010000275.1:0-217 GCF_020594215.1 Blautia sp. DFI.1.216 | reverse complement strand
CATGGAGGATATACCCAATACCAACGCCGGGCTGAGAGAACGATTTCAAGAATTGAAAGAGAAATTCCGGAAGCCGGAAGATGCCTATTGCGGTACGGTGGAACTGAATCTGGCCGCTGAATACATGATGGACAACCTCTTCGCGGAGCGTCTGGAGGCCGACGATCTGCTTCCGATCTACGAAGGCGGTTACCGGTATCTGCTGGTTGAAACCACC
>NZ_JAJDML010000274.1:0-217 GCF_020594215.1 Blautia sp. DFI.1.216 | reverse complement strand
CGTTTTCCTGTCTGGAAAGTACAGAGGCTGTGATTTTCCCGGTCACGTGTTACCGCCCCGGAACCATCATAAGCCAGTCTGCTGGTATTCCATGCACAGATCCGGGATATCCGCATCTCTTTCCTGTGTGCCTGATGTTCACAGCGTCTTTGGATATCCCGCTTTCTCCACAGGTGCAGTTTCTGTTTTTTCTTTCCCGATATCTTCCCCTGCATCT
>NZ_JAJDML010000273.1:0-220 GCF_020594215.1 Blautia sp. DFI.1.216 | reverse complement strand
ATAAGAAGAGAGCGTCTAGGCGAACAATGTTCTTAAAGTTTGACCTCAAATCAGGTAGGAGTACCCGCTGAACTTAAGCATATCAATAAGCGGAGGAAAAGAAACCAACCGGGATTGCCTTAGTAACGGCGAGTGAAGCGGCAAAAGCTCAAATTTGAAATCTGGTACCTTCGGTGCCCGAGTTGTAATTTGGAGAGGGCAACTTTGGGGCCGTTCCTTG
>NZ_JAJDML010000272.1:0-221 GCF_020594215.1 Blautia sp. DFI.1.216 | reverse complement strand
AAATCACAGCCCTCCGGCGAGGAGCCTTCGGAGAACGCAATGCACCAACCTCTGGATGGTGTATAATTGCGCCCTTAGTAAACTAAGGGGTTTCCGGCTTCTTCCGTTCCAGCAGTTTTTTCAATAGTTCCTGCGTGTCCTGTCTGTGAAAAATGAGTTTCAACAACAGCATGACATCATCATCTGTCAGGCGTTCCGGCTCTTGCAGAAAACTTTCCAGC
>NZ_JAJDML010000271.1:0-222 GCF_020594215.1 Blautia sp. DFI.1.216 | reverse complement strand
CGAAATTTTCTATCCCGTTGGTGTCCTGCAAGCGAAGTTCAATGATTTCTTTTTCGTGGGTCGTGTGCTGGTCGATAGCAGTAAAATTCTTATACACTCCAAAGCTCACGCTTGCGATAAGCACCACCCACAACGCAATCACGGTTTTCTTATGTGTGCCTACCTTAACAGTACGCACCTTTTTTTCTTTTGGTTCTTTGATAGTTTCTGTCTGTTTCTTAT